>CAZPTJ010000053.1:0-15990 GCA_964589085.1 uncultured Flavobacteriaceae bacterium
ATGTTAATATTTTGTTAACATTGTAATGCTATCATCTTTTACCGACCTAGTAAGCGTAAAAGTTATGAAATCAATAAAGAAAAAGTCAATCCTCTTAATCCTTATAACATTTTTAAGTTATAACGCTATAAGTCAACAGACAGACTATTACGAGAAAAAGGGTTACGCGGTGGCTGGATATGATGTAACGGAGTATTTCAATAACCAAGCAAAAGAAGGAAGTAAAAAATATGTAACAACCTATGATGGTGTAATGTTTCAATTTGTTTCCCAAGAAAATTTAGAAAAGTTTAAAGCCAACCCTAAGAAATTTCTTCCACAGTATGGCGGTTATTGCGCCTATGCAGTGGCAGATAAAGGTAAGAAAGTAAGTATAGACCCAGAAACTTACGAAATAAGAGACGGAAAGTTGTATTTGTTTTATAATTCGTGGGGAAATAACACACTGGAGAGTTGGCTTGAAGAAGGACCAGAAAAATTAAGAGGTCAGGCGGATGCTGCCTGGACTAAAGTAAAGCATAAAAGTTAAGTAAGAATTTCATAATTGATTGGTTAGTTAGTTAGAAAATCCCGGTATGACCTCTTTGTCAGCTGGGATTTTCGTTTTTATATACTTTTTACAGATCATCAGCATCTATTTTCTCCTCCCCTAAAAGCATCTAAACGTTCTTTCATTGTCTACTATAAATTTTATTCATCACCTAGATTTCTTCAAAATAAAAATCACAAAAATGTCGCATAATGTAACTTTGGCATTATATATGATACAATTGTGATTGATTTACAATATACTGACAATCAGAATATTAAATACGTAAATGTTAATAAAAACACTTTGCTTTATTTCTTTTCTTGTAATGTTCACTATTTTAGCCGACAGACTTGACATATCAATAAAACAAAACTTAATCATGAAAAAATCAATCATTTTAATCGTAATTGCCTTCATAGGTTTAAATACGTTTGCTCAGAAAATAGATTATTCTCTAGACAAAGGATTCATCGCTGAAGGATATGATGTAACCGAATATTTTAATAATAAAGCTGTAGAAGGAAAAAGCAGCTATGTAGCTACTCACAATGGGGTGAAATTTAAATTTGTCTCTCAAGCTAATCTTGATAAATTCAAAGGAAATCCTGATAAATATGTACCTCTTTATGGTGGATACTGTGCCTATGCTATGGCCGATAGAAGTAAGAAAGTAGATCCTGATGGTGACAATTTCAGAATTCAAGATGGTCAAATATTGTTATTCTATGAAAACGTATTTAGTAACACACGGGACAAATGGGAAGAAGAAGGGCCAAACAAATTAAAGCCTATCGCAGATAAAAACTGGGAAAAGAAAAAGTATAAATAAGAAAACCAATATTCCTCGGTTTTTAAAATCCCTATAACAACGACGAGTTATAGGGATTTTATTTTTTATGAGACTACCTTAATCAGGAATTTACTTCTTTTACCTCGTTGTAATAAAATAAATTTATCCGCGATTAATTGTGCTGCTGTTATTATAAAGTCTTCTTGTACTTTTTCTTTATTTACTGCAATAGAATTTTCCTTAAGTGCTCTTCTCGCTTCGCCTCTGGATTTTAGAAATCCTGTTTCATCTGCTAATGCTCCTATCATATCCAGACCATCAACAATACGCTTCCTAGCGATCTCGGCCTGTGGAACTCCTTCAAATATTTCTAAAAAAGTAGACTCTTTTAAGGATTTAAGATCTTCTCCTGTAGAATTACCAAATAAAATTTGAGAGGCTTTTATTGCATTGTCTAATAGTTCTTTTCCATGTACAATAATTGTGATCTCTTCAGCCAAACGACTTTGCAATATTCTTTTATGTGGTGCTTCTTTATGTTCGGCAGCAAGAGCTTCTATAGTTTGTTGATCTAAAAATGTAAAGATTTTAATATACTTTTCAGCATCAAGATCTGTAGTGTTTATCCAATATTGGTAGAATTTATAAGGCGATGTACGCGTAGCATCTAGCCATACATTTCCTCCTTCGCTCTTTCCAAATTTAGTACCATCAGATTTGGTGATTAAAGGACAGGTAAGTGCATATCCTTTTCCACCTCCTATGCGACGAATTAATTCTGTTCCAGTTGTAATATTACCCCATTGATCGCTACCTCCCATTTGCAAGGTACATTGATGATCACGGTATAAATGCAGAAAATCATACCCTTGAACCAGTTGATAAGTAAACTCTGTAAATGACATTCCATCAGCAGCGGTTCCAGATAATCTATTCTTCACAGAATCCTTGGCCATCATATAATTTACGGTAATATGCTTCCCGACATCACGTATAAAATCCAAAAAAGAAAAATCTTTCATCCAGTCATAGTTATTTACCATAACGGCTTCATTATTCTTTCCAGAAGCAAAGTTCAAAAAATGTGAAAGTTGTTGACGCACACATTCCTGATTATGTCGTAATGTTTTCTCATCAAGCAAGTTACGTTCAGAAGATTTACCCGAAGGATCACCGATCATTCCTGTAGCCCCGCCTACAAGGGCATAAGGTTTATGTCCTGCTCTTTGAAAATGAGCAAGGAGCATTATAGGCACCAGATTACCGATATGTAATGAATCTGCAGTAGGGTCAAAACCTACATAAGCACTACGCATAGCTTCTTTAAGGTGAGACTCTGTATCCGGCATCACATCATGGATCATGCCTCTCCAGCTTAATTCTTCAACAAAATTGGTGTTCATCTTTTTATTTTTGACAGGAGACAAAGATAAAAATTAGCAGTACGGTCATCGCAGCATTTTAAAGAAAATAAATGCAATAGTGCCTATATTTACATTATGATATTAGTTACCGGAGGAACTGGTTTAGTTGGGAGACATTTATTACTCAACCTCACGCAAGATGAAACCAAAGTAAGAGCCTTATACCGTCATCAAAAAAGCAAAGATGAAGTAGCAGATTTTTTTGCTTTCGCAAAAGCAAAAACCCAATTTGATCGCATAGAATGGATTCAGGCAGATATTACCGATCTCTCGCAACTACAAAAAGCCTTCTTTTCCATTACCAAGGTATATCATTGTGCGGCACTTATATCGTTTGACCCTTATCAATTACGCAATCTTAGAAAGACTAATATAGAAGGTACAGCAAACATCGTAAATCTATGCCTGAGTCAACAGGTTGAAAAGTTGTGCTATGTAAGCTCTATTGCCACTTTAAGTAAGGCTCCTAACACTCCTATTGATGAAGATAATCATTGGGATTGCAATGCACCCAATTCTGTATATGCCATAACAAAATATGGTGCAGAAATGGAAGTCTGGCGTGGCACTCAGGAGGGCTTAAACACTATAATATTCAATCCAGGAATTATTCTTGGGGAAGGAGACTATTCCAAAGGAAGTGGTATCTTATTTCAAAAAGTATCTAAAGGTCTTTCTTTTTATCCATCTGGCGGCTCTGCTGTTATTGATGTAAAAGATGTGGTTTCTATAATGATTAAAGGAATGCAAAGTCCACTTGTGAACAAGCGTTTTATTTTAACAGCTTATAATCTGAGTTATGAGAAAATCCTCAAGACTATTGCTTTAGGTTTACAAAAAAAGCTTCCTGAAAAAAGAATTCCAAAATGGCTGTTATTTTTTGGCGTTAAAATAGATGCACTTATAGGCCTGTTTTTAAAAAGAAGAAGACTTACAAAAGCAGATGTCCAAGGGCTCACTCAAAACAACCTATTTTCTAACTCTGCTATACATAATGCTTTTAATTTTGAGCCTATACCATTAGAGCACACTGTACAACGCATTGCGATCCATTTTAACCGGACACCGTAGCTTTGACCTTTTGCTCCATGATTTCTGGTCTAATATGGAGTGGTCTAGGATCAATTAATGAATCCCCCCGTAACTCGCGTATACTATCCAAACGTTTTTTTGCAGCAGCAGCTTCTACTTTCCGGATAGAGTCTTTACGTTTCTTTTCTATTTTTTCAAGACTATCATTTACCTCATACAAGACTTCTATACGTCCCTGAATTGCAAGATTCATCTTTTTATACGTCTCAATATGTGAAGAATAATAATTTGTGCTCTGCGCATATTGCACACTGTCAATATTGTATTTTTCAAAGATATACTTTTCAGGTGCTATTCTATTTTGCACTAACTTCTGTACATTAAATCCTCTTGCCGCATTAACCAATGCAAGATCAAACAGAATTTCTTCCATCGTCTCCTTACCAATAAGATTGTCAGGCTTTTCTATAGGTTGAATATCCTGACAACTCCATACAGCTATTCCCAATAAGCATATTAAAATCTTTTTCATGATCGATCAAAAGTTAATCGCTCTCCATAATATCCATCATAAACTTTAAAATTCTTATAGACAAGTTCTCCATTTACAAAAGTGTGTGTCACTCTGGATTTAAAGGTCGTTCCTTCAAATGGAGACCATCCACATTTATAAAGAACATTATCCCTTTGTACTGTCCAGGGCGCATTGAGATCAATGAGAACCAGATCTGCCTTATATCCTTTTCGGATAAAACCTCTTTTTTCTATTTCAAACAAAATGGCCGGATTATGACACATTTTTTCGATCAGTTTTTCCAAACTAATCGCTCCTTTATGATAAAATTCAAGTAAAGCGGGTAATGCATGCTGTACTAAAGGACCTCCACTTGGAGCTTTTGTATATACCTGATCTTTTTCTTCAATAGTATGTGGTGCGTGGTCTGTAGCAATAACATCAATTTTATCATCGAGAAGTGCTTGAAACAGTCCAGCTCTATCTTTCTTTGTTTTTACCGCTGGATTCCATTTAATCAATGTTCCTTTGGTTTCATAATCCTCATCGGCAAACCAAAGATGATGCACGCAAACTTCAGCAGTTATTTTCTTTTCAGACAATGGTATTTTGGCATCAAACAAGTCCGTTTCTTTAGCTGTAGACAGATGAAAAACATGTAAGCGTGCTCCTGTTTTCTTTGCTAATGCAATAGCTTTAGAAGATGATATATAACAGGCGTCTTCACTTCGGATTACAGGATGGAACTTTACAGGGATATCATCTCCATATCGTTCCTTATATATCTCTAAATTTTCCTTAATCGTTGCTTCATCTTCACAATGGACAGATATCAGTAGGTCTGTCGATGAAAATATCTGTTCCAATACTTTCTCATTATCCACAAGCATATTTCCGGTAGAACTTCCTAAAAAAAGTTTTAAACCTGCTACATTATTTTTGTCAACCTTTAAAATCTCATTCAGATTATCATTTGTTCCTCCGAACATAAAAGAATAATTAGCATAAGAGCTTTTTGCAGCAATCGCAAACTTTTCTTCCAGTTTATCAATAGTCGTCGCTTGAGGTACTGTGTTAGGCATTTCAATAAAAGATGTTATGCCGCCAGCAACAGCTGCTCTCGATTCTGTTTCGATCGTAGCTTTATGCGTTAGTCCAGGCTCTCTAAAATGCACCTGATCGTCTATAAGGCCAGGTATAAGATATTTCCCTTCTGCATAAAACACATGGACATCTGGAGATTTTGCACTTATATCCCCTCCAATCTCTTCAATAATACCGTCACAAACAAAAACGTCTCCACGAATGATTACACCTTCGTTTACAATATTTGCATCTTTTATTAATACTTTTCTCATCAAATAATCTACCTCTTTTTAAATAGGGTTTTTAATCGCATCTTAATAATTCCGAAAATGGCCTCAGAAATAATTCCTTTGCTCATTTTACTCTCTCCCTTAGTCCTGTCTGTAAAAATTACTGGAATTTCTACAATAGTAAAGCCTGCACAATAGGCTTTATATTTCATCTCTATCTGAAACGCATATCCCACAAACTTTATCGTATCAACATTAATGGCTTCTAATACTTCGCGATGATAGCATATAAATCCCGCCGTCGTATCATGAATATTCATACCTGTTACGACGCGCACATATTTTGAAGCTCCCCAGGATAATAATACCCTTCCCATAGGCCAATTCACTACATTAACACCAGTAATATACCTGGATCCAATAGCTACATCTGCTCTATCTCTGGAACAAGCATTGTATAATCTGATTAAGTCATTGGGATTATGGGAGAAATCTGCATCCATTTCAAAAATGAACTCGTATGTTCTCTCAAGAGCCCATCTAAATCCTGCAATATATGCCGTCCCTAGACCTTGTTTCCCTTCTCTTTCCAGAAGAAATAATTGATCCTTATATTCTTCTTGTAACCGTTTTACTTTGGCTGCCGTTCCATCAGGAGAATTATCGTCTACCACCAGTACATGAAAATCTCTTTGCAAGGCAAATACATTGCGTATTACACGCTCAATATTTTCCAATTCATTGTATGTTGGAATAATGACAACAGCGTCAACCATGCATTCAATTTTGTGGCAAATGTAATTATTTTAACAACGAGACTTCGCCTTGTATTAACAGCTTGACATCTTTTATAGTATTTTTAACGCCATATAATTACTGATTTTGGACGGCACGGTACGACATTTACTATCACAAGATTGGATTACCTTCATCTTAATATCGATACTTCTGCTCTTCGCTATAGCGCGTATGGTAGAACAGCAACGATTTTATGATTTTATCACTCTAGCATTTTCCGATAGATATTTTAACACTTTTGAAAAATCACATGGCTTTTGGGATTTTTTCAATCTCTTATTAGTTTTTATACAGTTCTTAATTATCCCATTGGTCTTACTTATTTTTTATTCTGGTTTTCAGAATGAGTCTGTTTCAACAGATTTCTGGCTTTTCTTAAAATTCTTTATTGGATACTTAATATTCTTTTCAGGAAAATATCTTCTTATCTACATTATAACAGCACTACTCAAACTATCACATTTACGCGCTTCATACCATTTTTATAGAATAAGTTATCTGAATTATTTTAGCCTTTTGCTTCTATTATTTTGTTTTATATTCTATTATACGCTTGATCCATCAGTATATACGCTTCATATCTCTCTTTGGATTATTGGTATAGTGTTCTTGATTTCACTTATCAATATCTTACTTAAATACAAGAATGAAATTCTTCATCATCCATTCTATTTTATTTTGTATTTTTGCGCTCTCGAAATAGCACCCTACTATATTTTATATAAGGTATTTGTAGGATAGAAGCTAGTAAAAAAGCAGTGCATATGAAAGTGAAAACTATTTTGGTCTCGCAGCCTAAGCCTAAAGTTGAAAACTCTCCTTATTTTGAGCTTGAGCAAAAACAACGCGTTAAGATAGATTTCATCCCATTTATCCATGTTGAAGGTGTCAGTGGTAAAGAGGTTCGGTTACAAAAAATTGACCTTAATGATTATACCGCAATCATCTTAACAAGTCGTAACGCAGTGGATCATTTCTTTAGAATCGCAGAAGAAATGCGTTTTAAAGTTCCGGATACTATGAAATATTTTTGTCAGAGTGAGGCTGTAGCCTACTACCTTCAAAAATATGTAGTATACCGTAAGCGTAAAATATATGTAGGAAAACGCACTTTTGGAGAAATGGCTCCAATCATTAAAAAATATAAAAACGAGAGCTTCTTATTACCATCTTCGGATAAGCTAAAACCTGCTGTTCCAAAAACATTGGATGATCTTTCTGTTAACTGGAAGCAAGCTACTTTTTATAGAACTGTAGTCAGCGATCTTTCTCATTTAGAGAATGTTTTTTATGATATTCTTGTATTCTTTAGTCCAAGCGGGATTCAATCTTTATTTGAGAATTTCCCAAACTTCCAACAAAATGATACGCGTATTGCGGTTTTTGGAAACTCAACGGTCAAAGCAGCTAATGAGGCTGAACTAAAAATAAATATTCAGGCGCCAACTCCAGAAACGCCATCTATGACCATGGCATTGGAACGCTATATCAAAGAGGCAAATAAAAAATAATATTCCTTCTTTTTAAGTTTTGAATCATTGAATATCCTTGGGGTTTCTTATGATCACAGAGATATTGCTCAATAAAAATAAAAGAATGCGCTTTATACGTAGGCATCTTATTATTTTTGCATCCTAAAATAAGTTACTAATCATGTATAGAAGTCATACAAATGGTGAATTAAGAGCTTCACATATTGGAGAAGAAATAACGCTCTCTGGATGGGTACAACGCATCCGAGATAAGGGAGCTCTTAATTGGGTACTTTTAAGGGATCGTTATGGGATTGTTCAATTGGTATTTGATGAAGAGCGCACCCCAAAAGAGCTTCTAGAAAAATCTCAAAAACTTGGTCGCGAATATGTGATTCAGGTAAAGGGAACGGTCATAGAACGAGAATCTAAAAATAAAAACATGCTTACGGGTGACATTGAAGTTTTGGTGACAGAACTTAACATTCTCAATGAAGCTCAAACACCACCTTTTACTATAGAAGATGAAACCGATGGAGGTGAGGATTTACGTATGAAATATCGTTATCTGGATATACGCCGTAATCCCGTTAAAAATAATCTTATGTTCAGACATAAGGTCGCCATGGAAGTTCGTAAATACTTATCGGATCAAGGTTTTATTGAAACGGAAACTCCATATCTAATCAAATCAACTCCAGAAGGTGCCCGTGACTTTGTAGTCCCTTCAAGAATGAATGAAGGGCAATTTTATGCATTACCTCAATCACCTCAAACTTTCAAACAGTTATTGATGGTCGGAGGTATGGATAAATATTTTCAAATCGTAAAATGTTTTAGAGACGAAGATTTAAGAGCTGACCGCCAACCTGAATTCACACAGATTGATTGTGAAATGGCTTTTGTAGAGCAGGAAGATATTTTAAACACTTTTGAAGGACTGACAAAACACTTGATCGAATCGCTTCATGGAATTAGTCTAAATGACTTCCCTAGAATAACTTACGATGAAGCCATGGAACGCTATGGTAACGACAAGCCCGACATACGCTTTGGGATGGAATTTGGTAGTCTTAATGAAATTGCACAACATAAAGATTTCAATGTCTTCAACCAGGCTGAACTCATTATAGGGATCGCAGTCCCTGGAGGAAATAGATATACTCGTAAAGAAATCGATAAAATTATTGATTGGGTAAAACGTCCTCAGGTAGGAGCATTGGGAATGGTTTATGTGCGCTGTAATGATGACGGATCCTTTAAATCTTCCGTAGATAAGTTTTACGATCAGGAGGATCTTAAAAAATGGGCAGATCAATTGGGAGCTCAAGCTGGTGATCTTCTCTGTATTTTATCAGGAGATACACATAAGGTTCGCCCTCAGTTGAGTGCTTTGCGTATGGAATTAGCTGAGCGTTTAGGCTTGCGAAATCCAAAAGAATTCGCTCCATTGTGGGTAATAGACTTTCCGCTTTTGGAATGGGACGAGGAAACAAAAAGATATCACGCCATGCATCATCCTTTTACCTCTCCCAAACCTGAACAATTAGGATTACTTGAAACACAACCGGGATCTGTCAAGGCTAATGCTTATGATCTTGTGCTTAATGGTAATGAAATAGGAGGAGGTTCTATCAGAATACATGATAAAGAGATTCAATCCTTACTGTTTGACCTTTTAGGCTTTACTAAAGAAGAAGCAGTTGCACAGTTCGGATTTTTAATGGATGCTTTTCAATACGGAGCCCCACCTCATGGCGGGATTGCTTTTGGATTGGATCGTCTTGTAGCTATTTTGGGAGGCCAGGAGATTATACGTGATTTTATTGCTTTCCCTAAAAACAACAGTGGGCGTGATGTTATGATAGATGCTCCTGCACCTGTCAGTAAAGAACAATTGGAGGAACTTAATCTTAAATTAAATGTCCAAGCTTAGACGTTGGATTCTTATCATTATCTTTTTTATACTACTGATTTTATTTGTCAGTGGTCTTTTTCTTATAGATTCACCTCGCGAGATACTAGCGCGCAGACTTATAGGCGCTTCAATAGCGGGCTTATTTTTTCTATGGATGCCTCTATTCATCTACCATCGATGGAAGGATCGTGCGATTAAGGATTATATGCTCACCGAAGAGAATATAAAGAAAATGCGTGCCTATACTGAGGACAAAAAACTATAGAATAATGCTTTATTATCAATTAAATAACACATAATTCACACATGTTAAAAATAAAAACGTAAGTTTGCAGCTTATTAATATTTTATTTTATAATGGAAGGAACAGTTAAGTTTTTCAATGAGTCAAAAGGTTATGGTTTCATAACAAATGACGACACGGGCAGAGATATCTTTGTCCACGTTACCGGTCTTAATGGTGCTAATATTAGCGAAGGAGACAAGGTAGAATACGTAGAAGAAGAAGGAAGAAAAGGAATGACAGCGACACAAGTACGTGTACTGTAATGATATAGATATTATTTTTTTACGAGTACAGCCTGCTATTTTATAGCAGGCTTTTTTTATGGAATATCTCTAATTAAGATTTCGCTTCTCCACAAAAAATCGTTTTAGCAATTGTTCCGCCTCATCAGCAAGTACCCCACTGGTAACCTTTGTTTTAGGATGTAACTGTGTTCCTAAGGTTTCATAGCCCCGATGTTCATCAGATGCTCCATAAACTATTCGACTTAACTGACTCCAGTATAAAGCCCCACCACACATTTGGCAGGGTTCGAGGGTAACATATAGTGTACACTCATGTAAGTATTTACCGCCTAAATAATTTGCGGCAGCCGTAATAGCTTGCATCTCGGCATGAGCAGTAACATCATTGAGTAACTCCGTAAGGTTATGGGCACGAGCAATAATGGTATTGTCAATGACAATAATTGCTCCTACAGGAATCTCACCTGCTTCATACGCAATCTGAGCCTCTTGTAATGCCCGTCGCATAAAATAGGTATCATCATAAGGTGTTAACACGTTCACTCTTTATTTAGTGCATCAAAAATACAACATCAAGACGTACCTTTGTATAATGTCAAGACCCATTTTACAAAGCATCGATACTCCTGAGGATTTGCGCAAATTGACGACTGATCAATTACCTTCACTTGCTAAAGAGTTACGGGATTATATCATCAATATTGTAGCGCTAAAAGAAGGGCATCTCGGTGCCAGTTTAGGAGTCATAGAATTGACAATAGCATTACACTATATATTTAATACGCCGGATGATCGTCTGGTTTGGGATGTTGGGCATCAAGCCTACGGTCATAAAATTTTAACTGGAAGACGATCTGTTTTTCATACCAACAGACAAAAAGGAGGCATCAGTGGTTTTCCCAAAAGAAGTGAGAGCATCTATGATACTTTTGGTGTAGGACATAGCAGTACATCAATTTCAGCAGCTTTAGGAATGGCTATTGCTTCAAAACTTAATGGCAATAATGATCGCATGCATATTGCGATTATAGGCGATGCCTCTATAGCTAGCGGCATGGCCTTTGAAGGTTTGAATCACACTGGAGTCACAGCTGCCAATCTTCTCATTATACTCAATGACAATGCTATCGGTATAGATCCGAGTGTAGGTGCTCTTAAGAAATACCTGACAAATGTCAAAAAGGGAACAGCCAGAGAAGAGAATATTTTTGAAGCTCTTAATTTTCAATATTTCGGTCCGGTAGATGGTCATAACCTCCCACTTCTTATTAAAACTCTTGAAGATTTAAAAGAAATCAAAGGGCCTAAGTTTTTGCATGTGATTACCACAAAAGGCAAGGGCTTAGCACAAGCCGAAAAGGATCAGGTTAAATACCATGCTCCTGGAAAATTTGATGCACAAACTGGAGAATTAGCTCAGAAACCAAAAACAATAGAGCCACCAAAATATCAGGATGTGTTTGGACATACACTGGTAGAACTTGCCAGGGGAAATGAAAAGATTATAGGGATTACTCCTGCCATGCCTACGGGAAGCTCTCTTAAATTTATGATGGAAGCCTTTCCTGATCGTGCCTTTGATGTGGGTATTGCAGAGCAGCATGCAGTTACCTTATCTGCAGGAATGGCTACAGAAGGAATGATTGTATACTGCAATATTTATTCTACTTTTCTGCAACGCGCATATGATCAAATCATCCACGATGTGGCCCTTCAAAATCTACCTGTTATTTTCTGTCTGGATAGAGCGGGGCTTGTAGGACAAGACGGAGCTACTCATCACGGAGCTTTTGATCTGGCTTATCTCAATTGTATTCCCAATCTTATGATATATGCTCCTAGTGATGAAATAGAATTGCGCAATATGTTGTATTCCGTTCAATTAGGAATTCAACAACCTATTGCCATACGATATCCTCGTGGCAGAGGTGTATGCCTGGATTGGAAACTCCCTTTTACTACAATTCCATTTGGAAAAAGCAAATGCCTCCAAGAAGGAGAACGAATTGCTATTATTAGTATTGGCCCTATTATTCATAATATAAAAGAAGCCTTGTCTCAGATCACTGAGCCTATCGGTTTGTATGACTTTTCGTTTTTGAAACCGTTGGATACAAAACAACTAGAAATTATCTTTAAAAGATATCGCCATATTATAACAATAGAAGACGGTACTATTAAAGGTGGTTTGGGTAGTAGTATTGGAGATTATGCTTTCGCGAAAGCGTACAAAGGATCATTAACTTCATTAGGATTACCTGATCAATTTATCAATCATGGCACTATTGAAGAGCTTCAACAAGAAGTAGGTCTTGCACCAATGCAGATACGAGCCACTATCGAAAAAATTCAAAAAAAAGCGAGATGTTCATAACATCCCGCTTTTAATATATAAACATATTATTCTTTTATTCGATAATCAGTTTTGTTACAAAAGTGCTATCTGCAGTAACAATGTTCATAATATAAACACCTGTTTTTAATCTGCTTGCATCAATGTTAACAGTTCCTTGAAGTGCAGCATCCTGATTGAACACCGCTCTTCCATTAATATCAAATATACGTATCTCGCCTTCACCAAAGATTCCAGTGATATTCAATGTCATTTGACCATTAGATGGGTTAGGAAATACTTTAAAAGCATTTTCAAAGGTATTATCATCAGTATTTAATAGTCCATCACAATCCAAGACTTCTACTGGAGGCATATCAAAAGCTTCCACTCCATCAAAACGATTTTGAGAGCTTCCTTGAGAAGCACTAAAACCAAGACCACGATCTGCAAAAGCATCCCAAACAAGACATCTTACTAAATCTCTATCGCTTTCATCAATATCCGTATTAATATCAATTGCCGCCAGGATTGCATCTCGACCACTTACAAAGCCAGGATTACAAGGTTGTAATTTAAGACCATCCATAACTAGTTGTAAGGCCAAATTATTTCCACCATCACCATTATATAAATCTGCATCAAAGCCATATTCATCGATGAGCGCCCAGGTCATATCCCATAGCATTGTTGCCCATACGGTACCAATACCATGAGGTTGAGATATATTAGCAGCATCTGTCACATCATCATGGGTAAGGTTATTCACTCCAAAACTAGTACTATAACGTCTTGGACGAATACCAATACCACCTGTAGGTTGATTAGTTACATATGTTCCGACACCTCTTCCTTGAGTTGCTGTATCATCAGCATCCATAGTGACCATCAATCCGAAATAATCAGACCAGCCCTCTCCCATTCCTCCTCCTTCAGTATTAAAAAGACAATTAGAGTTGAAGCGACCACCTGTTAAGCGAGTGGAAATTCCATGTCCATATTCGTGAGCAATGACGAGATTATCTAAATCTCCATCGATACGATTAGGACCACCACCACCTTCTAAAGTAACACTAATATCATCTCCATTTTCCAACGCTGCAATGATAGCTTCTCCATCTGCTTGTGTTACCATTCCTGATGGTATAGTAATGGTTCCACTTGTACCACCTAAAACAATAGGCGCGGCTCCTACATTATTTACAATAATTACTCCTATAGCTCCAGCATCCTGAGCAGTCTGTACTTTTTGCACAAAGGCACATTCCCCTCTTCTTATCACAGCGATGTTCCCATTAAGGTCAGCAGCATTAATTAAAGGGTCACAGGCATCATTAGGATCAAAACCTGTAGTATCATCATCTACTGCAAGTGCTAAATCTCCACTTATTCCGTCAGTAGGCCATCCCGGACCAAAATTTGCTTCCGTAATATCATAATCTCCAGCCAGAGACCCATTATCTACAACTAAAATTGAAGGGTTTGGAGGTCGGGAATCCCATAAGAACATCGTCATCCTTGGGTTTTGCCCGTCATTACCTGTACCAAAAGTAGCGTTATTAAGACCACTACCATCTTGTGAGTCGGCATTTACAGAATCACCGGGTGATCCTCCATTACCATAATTGTTTTCTTGGAAGTTCCCACTGGCTTCATCAAAACCATAGTGATAAAAGACATCATGCATTATATTATTCCAATAGAATAAATTTACTGTTGCAGCAGGCGTAAAATTAAGGGCGTCCTCACTCTGATCTAATGGGAAATCAAAAATAAGTTCCGCACCTCCATCCGGCGCATCTCCTACACCATTATTTCCATTAGCATCTTCTTGAGCTCTTACATTATTACCTCGTGTAATCGTAAATTCTGCTCCTTCGGCACCATCTGTATCGTGCCATCCAAAAGGCGAGGCAACTAAATCTTGTGGTTCTGTAACGATAGAACGATCTCCGTGAGCAGGACTTTCAATAGGTACAGGATATACATTATATTGTTCTCCAGCAACCATAGTAACAGCTTCGTTCTGTTTAAATCCAAAACCTGTTTCGTGAAGTTCTCTATGTGCTTCTTTAGAAACATTTTCATGAGCTTCTCCAAAATTACAAGTCAGCATCCAATCGTTCTGATTAATGATAGTTCCAGAAATTGCATCAACACGTACACTATGCCATTTTGAACCATCTAGGGTCAGGATACTTAAATCCCAGGCTAAACGTAAATTACCATCGGATAGGGTATACACTAATTTTACAGGCACTTCTTCTTGAGAGATTCCTCCTGTATTTAACAGAAACTCTTGTCCTGATAATGTATTAGTAATCGCAAAATTAGACGTTCCTAATCCCAATTCGTTAGCGGCACTAGTCGCAGCCTCTACGGCATTTATTGAAGGGATTGCTGTGTTAGTACGATTAAACACATCTGTCTCAAGTGTACTAGAAAAATAAATGACTGCATTATCCCTAACCGCAAAATTACCTATTGCATTAAAGATTTCTACTCCGTTTGTTTTTTGTGCGGCATACACATGAGTAACGTCATTGTGTTCAGAAAAAACCTGATCAATAATTTCAATTTCAGAAATATCCTGTTCAGTTACTCCAACAGCAGCTCTGTTTGAATTCAGATATTGTTGAATTAGGTTCGTGTAATCCTGGGCAGTGCTCATACCAAAGACATGGAGACACACCACCAGAATGATGGTTTTGTAAAATTTTAGCATTTTTTTTAATATTTTGGTAAATTTACTTTCTAACTGCTAAAATACTACTTTTTATTTTTTCATAAAAAAACAATCATTTAACAACCGTTAATTCGATCATTTCACATTAAAACCTTTTATTTTTTGAAAAATTCGCAAAGATTTCCCGTCTGTCATTATAGATACGTATTTACAAACCGCCAATAATTCCTGATAAGTCGTCAATGATCCTTCTGAAGATTTTTGATCAAAGAGTTGCAATATTAATGAATCATAATGTGTAGGTTTCGATGTGATCGCAGCACATCGACTATCTAATAAGGTTCTCAAAATTTCATACCCTACAATTTCTTTTTCCACCACCTCGCTACTTCTATAAATATTAGAAACACTAATCTTAATGATATCATCAATTTGTGCTTCAAATTTACTTTTGTCCAATAAAGAGCGTGAGAAAGAACCTTCAAGTATGGCTGTTTCATTATCCATAAAAATGGCAACGGCTTCTTGAATCAATGTATTGATGGCTAAGGCTCGCAAATAACCAACACGTGCCGATTTGGAATGTAACGCATAATATTTATCCCGGTCAATATGGGGAACCAATTTTACTAGATATTCTAAAGC
>CAZPTJ010000054.1:0-15940 GCA_964589085.1 uncultured Flavobacteriaceae bacterium
AATCATTAATTACTCAACTGGAAAAAATGTATCATCTTCAAGAGAAATCGAAAACTTTTAATTCTCTTTAAAATACCTTCTTAGCCACTTTATAAATATTATCGCTTTTCCCCATAGAATAATAGTGCAGTACTGGAACACCTGAAGCTTTTAACTCTTTGCTTTGTGCAATACACCACTCTACACCTACCTGACGCACGGCTTCCGGAGTTTTACATTTGATCACTTCCTTTACTAAAGCATCGGGCATATCAACACTAAAGCGTTGCGGGATCATATTCAATTGTTTTTTAGTCGCCAGTGGTTTTAATCCAGGAATAATTGGTTTTGTAATTCCTGCTTCGAGGCATTTTTTTACAAAATCAAAGTATTTCTGATTGTCAAAAAACATTTGTGTAACTACATAGCATGCACCTGCTTCTAGTTTCTTTTTCAAAAAATGAATATCGCTTTCCATACTCGGAGCTTCTAGATGTTTTTCAGGATATCCTGCTACACCAATACAAAAATCTGTTTTTGAACTGTTCAACAAATCTTCATCTAAGTATTTCCCTTGATTTAAATCCATAATCTGCTCTACTAAATCCTGAGCATACGTATTTCCATTTTTATTAGGTTTAAAGTAGGTCTCACTTTTTACCGCATCTCCTCGTAAAGCCATCACATTTTCGATACCTAAAAAATCCATATCAATCAGGAAGTTTTCGGTATCTTCTTTTGTAAATCCTCCACACAGTACATGAGGTACTGCATCTACTCCATACTTGTTTTGAATTGCTGTGCAAATCCCTACAGTACCAGGGCGTTTACGTACTACCTTTTTTTCTAATAAGCCATCAGGACGTTCTTTATAAATGTACTCTTCCCTATGATATGTCACATCAATAAATGGAGGTTTAAACTCCATCAAGGGGTCTATATTTGAAAAAATGGTGTCTATATTTTGCCCTTTAAGCGGAGGTAAAATCTCAAAAGAAAATTCTGTTTTTTTCTTTTCCAATGCTTGCCCAATGTGGTCAATTACTTTCATAAACGAAACTCTTACATATATTTTTATCAGTTCGAGCGCAGTCGAGAACTCTATTCTATTATTACTCTCTCGACTGCGCTCGAGATGATAGTATCCACTAGTCTGCTGTATTAGGCGCTAGCCATTTCTCTGCTTTTGCAAGCGCAATCCCTTTACGATTTGCAAAGTCTTCTATCTGGTCTTTCTTTATTTTTCCTAATCCAAAATAACGCGCTTCTGGATGTGCAAAATAATAACCACTTACACTAGCTGCTGGCCACATAGCCAGACTATCTGTAAGAGTTACCCCTATACTTTCTTCTACTTGTAGCAATTCCCAAATAGTTTCTTTTTCTAAGTGATCTGGACATGCTGGATATCCAGGAGCCGGTCTTATTCCTTGGTATTTTTCTTTAATGAGATCGGCATTTTCAAGTGCTTCATCATTTGCATATCCCCAATGCTTTGTGCGTACTTCCTTATGAAGGTATTCTGCAAAAGCTTCTGCTAGACGATCGGCTAATGCCTTAATCATAATGGCGTTATAATCATCTAATGCTGCTTCAAACTCGGTAGCTTTTTCGGCAGTTCCAAAACCAGTAGTCACACAAAAAGTGCCCATATAATCTTGTAATCCACTCTCCTTAGGTGCTATAAAATCTGCCAATGCAATATTAGGCTTGCCTGCTGCTTTTTGAGATTGTTGACGTAGGGTTCTGAAAACCCTCCCCCTAGCTCCCGAAGAGGGAATAGTATCTTCTCCATTTATTCCTCCTTCGGGGACTAGGGAGATTTCAATATCATCATCGTTTATTGTATTTGCTTCAAAAAGTCCAAAAATAGCTTTGGCAGTAAGCCATTTTTCATCAAAGATTTTTTGTAACATTTCTTGGGCATCTGCAAACAACTCTGTCGCTTGCTCACCTACAACCTCATCTGTTAAGATATTTGGATACCGTCCGTGTAAATCCCAGCTTCTAAAAAACGGAGACCAATCTATATAAGACTCCAGTTCACGTAGATCTAAATTTTCTATCGTTTGGATTCCTAGTTGTTTTGGAGTTACAATATCTTCAGACTTCCAATCGATTGCATACTTGTTTTGTCTCGCTTGTTCTATAGAAATATATTTCTTAATGCGTTGTCTGCTGTTAAAGCTTTCGCGAAAGCGTATATACTCTTCTTTTACATCATTCTTAAAAGCTGTTTTTGTATCCTTTTTAAGTAAATCGCCAACAACAGTAACTGCACGTGAAGCATCATTTACATGCACAACAGCATTTTTATATTCTGGATCAATCTTTACAGCCGTATGTGCTTTACTGGTAGTTGCTCCTCCGATCAAAATAGGGATTTCAATATCTTGACGTTGTAATTCTTTGGCTAGGTATACCATCTCATCCAGAGATGGTGTAATAAGACCGCTTAATCCTATTATATCCACTTGATTTTCCAAAGCAGATACAATTATCTTTTCGGGAGGTACCATAACCCCTAAGTCTATAATTTCATAGTTATTACAGGCTAATACCACACTCACAATATTCTTACCAATATCGTGTACATCTCCTTTTACAGTTGCCATTAATACTTTTCCAGCATTTTGACTTGCGCCAGCTGTGCCCTTCTTTAATTTTTCTTCTTCAATAAATGGCAATAAGTATGCAACTGCTTTTTTCATCACTCTTGCAGACTTCACTACTTGTGGCAAGAACATTTTACCGCTCCCAAAAAGGTCTCCTACTACATTCATTCCCGTCATTAGGTGTCCTTCTATTACTTGAATAGGAGCTGTTACAAACACACGAGCTTCTTCTACATCTTCTTCAATGTATTTATCAATTCCTTTTACTAAAGCTCTTGTAATTCTGTCTTGAATAGCTGTGTCTCTCCAAGCTTCTGTTTCTTTTTCAGTTACTGCCTTTTGACCAACAGTTTCTGCAAAATCTAACAGTCGTTCTGTAGCATCTTCTCGTCTATTAAGAATAACATCTTCAACATGCTCTAATAGATCTTTTGGGATATCATCATACACTTCCAGCATCGCAGGGTTTACAATCCCTATATTCATTCCTGCTTCAATGGCATGGTATAAGAAAACTGAGTGCATAGCTTCTCGCACGGTATTGTTACCACGAAAACTAAAAGAAACATTACTCACTCCGCCACTCACACTACAATGAGGTAAATTATTACGTACCCATCGTGTACCTTCTATAAAATCTATGGCATTGAGCTTATGTTCGTCCATTCCTGTGGCTACAGGAAATATATTGAGGTCAAAAATGATATCTTCAGGAGCAAAACGCACTTCATCTACAAGAATATCATAAGACCGTTTTGCAATCTCAATACGACGTTCATAAGTATCTGCTTGTCCTACTTCATCAAATGCCATGACAATGACAGCAGCGCCATATCTCTTTATAAGTTTTGCTTGTTCTTTAAATTGGGCTTCTCCTTCTTTAAGACTAATAGAATTTACAATGCATTTTCCTTGTACTACTTGCAATCCAGCTTCTATTATTTCCCATTTTGAGCTATCAATCATGATAGGAACACGCGCAATATCTGGCTCGGCAATAAGAAGGTTTAAAAAACGTACCATCGCTTCTTTTCCATCAATAAGGCCATCGTCCATATTGATATCTATAATCTGTGCACCATTTTCTACCTGATCACGCGCAACAGTCAATGCTTCATCAAAATTACCTTCTTTTACTAGACGCAAAAATTTTCTTGATCCAGCTACATTAGTACGTTCACCAACATTGATAAAATTACTTTCTGGTGTAATAATTAAAGGTTCTAGACCTGACAGCTTTAAATATCTTGGAGTTTCTTTTGTCATATTCCTACAGTTCTAGGAGTCACTCCTTCTACAATACTAGCAATTGCTTTGATATGTTCTGGTGTAGTACCACAACATCCTCCTACAATATTTACTAGATTCTTATCTACATAATTCTTAATCTGTATAGCCATTTCTTCTGGAGTTTCATCATATTCTCCAAAGGCATTAGGCAATCCCGCGTTAGGATGGGCAGAGATTCTTACTTCTGTTCTAGAAGCGATCGCTTCTAAATGAGGTTGTAATTGTTTTGCACCTAGTGCACAATTAAATCCTACAGATAATAATGGAATATGCTGAATAGAGATTAGGAACGCCTCAGCAGTTTGTCCAGAAAGCGTTCTTCCAGACGCATCAGTAATGGTACCACTGATCATCACAGGAATATCAATATTGCGTTCTTCCCGTACTTCTTCTATAGCAAAAAGTGCTGCCTTTGCATTGAGGGTATCAAATACAGTTTCTACCAGTAGGATATCTGCACCTCCATCTAGTAAAGCTTCTGCCTGTTGTTTATAAGCTATTCTAAGTTCTTCAAAAGAGATGGCTCTGTACCCTGGGTCATTTACATCTGGAGACATACTTGCTGTCTTATTGGTAGGTCCCATACTTCCTGCTACAAAGCGAGGCTTGTGAGGTTCCTTCTCAGTAAAAGATTGTGCTACTTCTTTAGCGATTTTTGCAGAAGCATAATTCAATTCATACACTACATCTTCTAGTTCATAGTCTGTCATGGCTATTGTAGTACCAGAAAATGTATTGGTCTCCACAATATCTGCGCCTGCCTCAAAATATTTACGATGTACCTCTGCAATGGCTTCTGGCTGTGTAATACTTAATAGATCATTATTTCCTTTTAATGGAATATGAAAATCTTTAAAACGTTCTCCCCTAAAATCTTCTTCAGAAAATTGATAGGCTTGTAACATAGTTCCCATAGCGCCATCTAGGACAAGGATGCGTTCGTTCAACGCTTTTTGCAATGCATTCATTTTTTTAAATATAAACGGTAATCAAGAAAGAAGGAAGTATATAATATCTTTCGTGTGTTATCTATTCCCATTTGGGATAGAACGTAGCACCTTCTTTCAAGAGAAAGGGTTGCTAAGGTTTCACAGGGTCTAATCCCTCCACCTTTCTTGATAACTTCAATATGTACTGAACTAAATCATTTCAATTAAGAACTGATTTGATTATTACAAAGAACGGGATTATATGTTCAAATCCCAAAAGTCCAGCGCTTAATTTGATTGATTTATTTATCATATAAGGTCGAAGAGAGATAACGATCTCCACGATCACAAATGATAGAGACAATAACACCTTGATCTATTTGTTCTGCCACTTTTAGTGCAATTGCAGTTGCACCACCACTACTCATCCCTGCAAAAATACCTTCTTCTCTGGCGAGTCTATTAGTCATTAAGGTGGCTTCTTCCTGACTCACATCTATCACCTGATCTACTTTACTTCGATTAAAAATACTAGGGACATATTCTGGTGACCATTTTCGTATTCCCGGTATTTTAGATCCATCTGTAGGTTGCCCTCCCACAATTGTAATCTCAGGTTTTTTTTCTTTGAGAAAAGTGGATGTTCCCATAATGGTTCCAGTGGTTCCCATAGCTGACACAAAGTGGGTAATTCTTCCTTGTGTAGCGTCCCAAATTTCAGGCCCTGTTGTTTTGTAATGTGCTTTCCAATTATCATCATTACCAAATTGATTAAGCATAAAATATCCTTTTTCATCTCGATATTGGTTTGCAATATCACGGGATCCTTCGATACCTCTTTCACCACTCGTCAATACAATCTCTGCTCCATAAGCAGCCATGGTCTTAGCACGTTCTCCAGTGGCAGTTTCGGGCATAATCAACGTTATCTTAACATTCAGGATTGCTGCTACCATTGCCAAAGCAATACCAGTATTCCCACTAGTGGCTTCTACCAGATGATCGCCTTCTTTAATATCACCGCGTTCCAGAGCCTGACTGATCATATTATAAGCGGCACGATCTTTAACACTACCTCCAGGGTTATTTCCTTCTAGCTTAAAGTAAAGTTCTACTCCTTCTTTCTGTAATAGTTTTTGTGCAGCTACCAAAGGGGTATTTCCTATTTGGCCTGTAATTGGATTAATCTGCATAAATGCTTCTTGGCTTTATTTTAATGGTACTTTTATGACTAACGATAGAATTGGGAGGTATCGATTGGGTGATCCAAACATTAGCTCCTATTATACTATGAGCACCGATGGTTATATCACCTCCTAAAATAGTGGCATTGGCATATATGGTTACATGATCTTCCACGGTAGGGTGCCTTTTTGTATCTGATAATTCTTTACTTACTTGAATACCTCCTAAAGTTACTCCTTGATATATAGAGACATGATTCTTAACTACTGCTGTTTGTCCTATAACAATCCCAGTAGCATGATCTATAAAAAAAGAATCTCCGATTTGCGCTGCAGGATGAATGTCTGTACCGGTAATTCCATGAGCATATTCACTCATCATACGCGGAAGAATCGGCACTTCCAGATTCCATAATACACTGCTCAATCTATATATAGCGATGGCGTAAAAGCCAGGATAAGCGAGATAAACTTCTTTAATACTTTGGGCAGCCGGATCTTTTTCAAATGCGGCTTTTGCATCCAAATGAAGCTTATCCTGTATCGTAGGAACTTGAGCCATAAAAACTTCCCATTTTGCTTCAATATCAGTAGCTTCTAAAATTTTCAGAATTTCTATAAATTCTCGTCGCGTTTGCTCTAATGTTTCAGGAGCTTCAGTGATTTCATACAAGCTATAAAACAGTTCTCTCGTAAATTTCTCTACACTACATTTGAGCCGTAATGGAAAGTTTAATAACGTTTTTGCGGTTGATTTATGGTTATATATGTCTGACATTTATACGTTTAATATTAAATAGATTTCCTTAATTCATATTTTAATATAAAATTAAATGTTCCCTTTTAGTATTCCTCACTCTTTATCTCTTATTTAACTAAAAAATCAACTATACTTCAGGTGCCAGTTCTATTTCTAAGCCTTGAAGTTGATCGGTAATAGGAATCTGACAACTCAGTCTACTATTATCTTTCACATGAAATGCTTCGGCAAGCATGGCATCTTCATCATCTTCCATTACCGTAAGTTTATGATCAGAATTGATATAACATTGACAGGAAGCACACATCGCCATTCCTCCACACACACCAATAGTCCCTTCGGGTGCAAGTTCATAAGAACGAATGACTTCCATCAGATTCATTGCCATATCTGTAGGCGCCAACACTTCATGTTTAACACCGGAACGATCAACTATTTGTAGCGTTACATCTTCCAAACTTACACAATTGCTTTCACCACAGCTTTTGGGGCTTCTTTTTTAGTTCCATCAAATCCTTCTACACCACCTACCGTTGTATATTTCATTACATATTTTTTATCGGGATTGATACGCTTATAAGCACTCTGACACATTAGTGTGGCTTCGTGAAAACCGCATAATATAAGTTTCAGTTTACCGGGATATGTATTTACATCTCCTATAGCATAAATACCGGGAATATTAGTTTGATAATCCAGCGTGTTATCAACCTTTATAGCGTTCTTCTCAATGTCTAATCCCCAATCTCCTATGGGCCCTAATTTTGGCGAAAGCCCAAATAAGGGTATAAAGTGATCAGTATCCATAATAAATGGATCTTCTCCTGCTCGTTCAACGGCTACTCCTGTAACCTGATGTTCTCCTAAGATACCTTTTACCTCTGCAGGGGTAATAAGGTTAATTTTTCCGAGGTTCTTTAACTCTTGTACTTTTTCTACAGAATCTAATGCTCCTCTGAATTCATTTCTTCTATGAATTAAGGTGACTTCACTTGCTACATCGGTTAGAAAAATACTCCAATCCAGTGCAGAATCACCGCCTCCGGCAATAATCACACGTTTATTCCTATAGATTTCCGGGTCTTTGATAATATATTCAACTCCGTTGTCTTCATACCTGGAAAGATTTTCCAATTGAGGTTTACGAGGTTCAAAACTTCCCAGACCGCCTGCAATTGCAACAATAGGCGCGTGATGCTTCGTTCCTTTATTGGTAGTAACAATAAAGGTACCGTCTTCCAATTTTTCAATAGTATCTGCTCGTTCTCCTAAGGTAAACTGAGGATTAAAAGGTTCAATTTGTTTCATGAGATTATCGACTAAATCTCCTGCTAGTACGTCCGGAAACCCGGGAATATCATAAATAGGTTTCTTAGGATAAATCTCTGAGCATTGTCCTCCTGGTTGTGCTAAAGCATCAATAAGGTGACATTTTAATTTTAATAATCCTGCTTCAAAAACTGTAAATAATCCAGTTGGTCCAGCGCCTATAATAAGTATATCGGTCTTAATCATTTCCATTTTATTTTTTTGCAATTAATCCTTTTGTAAATTCATTAAGGATCTCCACTTTTTCTTCAAAATCTCCTTGTATTGTTTTTCTATATTCATTTAAATTTTTGACTAAATCATCAATATTTTCGGGGATGACTTCTTCAAAAAACTGACGTAATCTTTTTGCTGTTGTCGGAGATTTCCCATTGGTCGATATGGCCACTTTGACATTTCCTTTGGTTACAATTCCCCCCATATAAAAATCACAGTAGGGTGGGTTATCTGCTACATTAATCAACGTTCCCCGTTCTCTGCATTCATGATATACTGTCATATTTACTTCTGGTCTGTCTGTCGTCGCAATTACGATATGCTTCCCTTCTAATAATCCTGGATGATATACCCCATCGATAAGTGTTACTCCATGGATCTCTGCCAGATCTTTTGTTGCTTCTCTATACATAGGTGCTATCATCGTAACCTGAGCATCAGGGCTGGATTTTAGTAAAAATCCCAACTTTTCTTCTGCTACATACCCGCCACCAACAATCAATATCTTCAGATTTCTTACTTTTAGAAATATGGGATATAAATTATTGCGCTCTTGTACTACTCCTGTTCCCCTTATTACTGAAGGTTCATTATGCATAACTCATGGTTTCTTTATATTCTTGATCAATTTCCTCAGAGGAGGCTAGGGTACTCCATAATAAACTTCTGTTTTTCACGACTTCTCCTATAACAATAATTGCAGGAGAGCTCAGTTGTTTTTCTTCAACAATCCTTTCTATTGTTTTTATAGTTCCAAAACCAGATTTTTCTCTGACCGTTGTTCCGTTTTGGATAATAGCTACTGGTGTATCTGCTTTACCTGCTTCTTTAAACAGGGACACGATTTGTCCTAGTTTACCCATTCCCATAAGGATAACCACTGTTGCCGTAGATTGTGCGGCAAGAGCTACATCTTCTGAAATCGTATGTGATTTTGTAGTTCCTGTAATCACCCAAAAGCTTTCCGCATTTCCTCGTTTAGTTAATGGGATTCCCTGATAGGCAGGAACGGCCAGGGCCGATGAAATCCCTGGAACAATGGCTGTCTCAATATGATGTGCATGGGCATAGTCTAGTTCTTCTGATCCACGACCAAAAATAAAGGAGTCGCCTCCCTTTAAACGTACCACATGCCCATGACTGCTAGCACGACTCACAATCAATTCATTGATTTGTTCTTGTTGATAGGCGTAACATCCTTTTCGCTTTCCAACAAAAATAGTTTCAGCGGTATCAGGAACATATTTCAGCAGTTCCCGATTAATTAGAGCATCATAGAGTACAACATCAGCTGTTCTTAAGGTCTTGATCGCTTTAAGAGTAATTAATTCGGGATCTCCAGGACCTGCACCTACAATAGTAAGCCTGGGTATTTTATTATTATTTTTCTCTGTGATTCTCATTTTTCTATTCCTAAGAAACGAGCACAGCAGCTCTATAAGCGCGTGCTTTTTGTAAAATTTGTTTCGCATTTTTGATGTAGCTTAATGCGAAATCTTCTGAAGGAGCAAACTTCTTTATTTGATATACTACATCAGTAAATGAAGCTCCTAATTGTATGGCTTTTGTGTCGATGTATTGTTCATCAAATTGTCTGATAATACTTGCTTGTGTATTGGTCTTATGACCTTCTGAAGTCAATATCGCTTTGGCCACATTAATCATAGAACTATAAGCCTGATATATCGCATTAGAAAACACTTTATCTTGAACTGATTGTTCTGCATTTTCTATTTTTTCCTGGCTCTCTAAAAACAAAGTTTCAACCAGATCTACAACAACTCCAGCACATTCTCCAATACCAATAGCCTTAATGTATCGTTCTTCTTCTCCCCAATCGATAAAATCTTCTTGTGTCAAATTATCTACAGAAGACAAGTCTGTCAATAATTCATAGAAATATTTTTCGCCCTGAGTCTGATAGTATTCCTGAAAGCTTCGTCCTGTCGCATGTGCTTCAAAATCATTAAGTATTCTACGTAATGCTTCAGGACCTCTTCGACTTGGCACTTTTACTACTTTATCGGCAAAAACGCCTTGTCCATTTCCATTATTCCCTCCTCCCAGAAGAACTTGTAGGGCTGGTGCTGTTAATTTGTCTTTGGTTCTAACAGACATCCCCTGGAAACCAATATTGGCCATATTATGTTGTCCACAGGCATTCATGCACCCACTTATCTTTATCACCAGATCCTCATTCTCCAGATATTGTGGATATTCTTCACGTAAAACACGCTCTAATTCACGAGTTACTCCTGTACTACTAGCTATACCCAAATTACAGGTATCGGTACCTGGACAAGCTGTTATATCTATGGCTTTATTATATCCTGGATCAACAAATCCCAGCTTTTGAAGTTCATTGTAAAAAAAAGGAATAAGATCTTCCTTAACAAAGGGAATTAAAATATTCTGTCTAAGACTTAATCGCAATTCACCCGCCGCATAATCCTGAACAAGCTTTGCTAACAAACGAGCCTTATCTGTATAAAAGTCTCCTAATAACACCTTGATCCCTATAGCTACATATCCTTCTTGTTTTTGAGGAATCACATTAGTACTTCTCCATAGTTCAAAGGCATTCCGATCTTCAATCGAAGTTTCAGGAACTCTTACATCTACAGGAATCGTTTTAGGATAGCTGGCATAATAAATGGGTACTGTTTTCTGGTCGATAGCTTTTTGTTCGGCTTCTACTAATGCCTTAAAAGCTTCCAATCCGATATCTTTTAGCAAAAATTTCATTCTTGCCTTCGCTCGACTTTTACGCTCACCATATCGATCAAAAACGCGTAATACACCTTCCATCAACGGAATTATTTTGTCCGAGGATAGGAATTCATATAGGGTATCGGCGTGACGCGGTTGGGATCCTAAACCCCCTCCGAGCATTACTTTAAAACCTCTTGTTTCATTTTTGATTTTTGCAATAAATCCAAGGTCATGCATATATGACAATCCTGTATCTGCATCAGATGAGGAAAAGGACACTTTAAATTTACGTCCCATCTCCTGACAAATAGGGTTTCTCAAAAAGAAACGAAAAACAGCGTCTGCATATGGAGACACATCAAAAGGCTCATCCGGATCTATTCCTGCCATTTCTGAAGCAGTCACATTACGTACTGTATTCCCACAGGCTTCTCTTAAAGTAACGTCATCTCGCTCTAGTTCTGCCCATAATTCTGGTGTCCGATCAAGATCTACATAATGAATTTGTATATCCTGACGGGTAGTAATATGTAATCGCCCTCTGGAGTACTCATCTGAAACATCACTGATTCTATGTAGTTGTTTACTACTTACTTTTCCATAGGGTAATTTAATACGTATCATTTGCACGCCTGGTTGGCGTTGTCCATAAACACCGCGCGCCAAACGAAGACTTCTAAATCGCTCTTCGTCCATTTTCTGATTGTGAAACAGTGCAATTTTATCAGCAAGTTCGATAATATCTTTTTCGACTACCGGATTTTCTATTTCTGTTCTAAAACTTTGCATACTATTGTTTGATATTTCTTCTAAGTCCTATAAGGCTTCAATTAATTATGTAGACCACATTCCCGATGTTCCAAAACTTTTGTAGGGTCGAAATAGTTAAATTCATTGGGTAAATTATATTCCTTCATATATGCATCAAGTTGCGTATCGCTATAATGATAAAATGGACTCACTTTAAGCACACCATCTTTTCCAAAACTCAAAATATCCAAACTGTCTCTATGAGCGGTCTGCCCTTTTCTTAAATTAGTGAACCAAACGTCTGGTTTTAATTCTTCCATAGCTCTTTTAAAGGGTTCTAATTTTACTTGTTCTGTAAACGTTTTATGTCTGGGGTCATCAATTTCAGGGATTCCTAACAGTACATCTCTATATGCTGTAGTTTGTTTAGGCACATATAGTTTTATGTTTAGTTTTAGAAGATTAATCGTATCTTCTGCTAAACTATAAGTGTCCGGAGTATTGTATCCGGAATCACACCATACTACGGGAATATCTTTTTTGACTGTTGCACAAGCATGTAAAATGGTGCCTTCATAAGGTCTAAAATTGGTCGTCACAATTGGATTTTTAGCCTGCGCCACAATCCATTGACTTATTTCTATTGGAGATTTATCTCTTAAGTCATCATTTAGTTCAAGTAACTGGCCCTCCGTAATTTTCATAGTCTTTGTTGTATTATTATTTTCCATTTTTAAGTCAAAATCACAATAAATTTTATGATTTACATATAATCCTATAGATTTAGTAGACTATTAGGTAAAACTACATGATAAAATCTATTCCACTCTGTTAAAAAGTTATTTTAATAAAATTTTATATTGTTTTTAAGACTTTCTGCAGGGCAGTCTCAATATCGAGGATAACATCTTCGTGATGTTCTAATCCTATAGAACATCTCACCAGGCCTGGTGTTATTCCTACGGCGAGTTTGTCTTCATCAGCAAGCTTTGCATGTGTCGTAGAGGCGGGATGCGTAATTATGGTACGCGTATCTCCCAAATTTGCCGATAAGGAGCAGAGTTGAAGTGCATTTAAAAATGTTCTTCCTCCAGCAACTCCATTCTTTATTTCAAAGGCAATGATATTTCCTCCTAGTGTCATTTGCCGCTTGGCAATATCATATTGGGGATGTGATTTCAAGAATGGGTATTTTACTTGTTTTACCGCAGCATGATTTTCCAGAAATTGCGCCACTTTTAATGCGTTCTTGCAATGTCGTTCCAGACGTATTGCCAGTGTTTCCAGACTTTTGGATAGTACCCAGGCATTAAAAGGAGATAATGCAGGACCCGTATTTCGTGCAAACAAATAGATCTTACGTATCAAATCTTTATCCCCTACGGTCACTCCTCCCAATACGCGTCCCTGACCGTCTATCAATTTTGTTGCTGAATGAATGACTAAATGTGCTCCAAAGTCTATTGGTTTTTGAATATAAGGAGTAGCAAAACAGTTATCAACGATAAAGATCAGCTTGTGTTTTTTTGCAATACGTCCTAACTTCTCTAAATCCAAAATATCCACAGCTGGATTTGTTGGGGATTCTACATATAATATTTTAGTTTCTGGCTGAATTAAATCTTCGATTGTATCTACCTCATCTACTTTAAAATAGGAAGTCTGTATATTCCATTTGGGCAATATATTTGTGAACAATCCGTGCGTTGATCCAAAAACCGAACGTGAAGAAACAATATGATCACCGCTATGGAGTAAAGCGGCAAAGGTTGAAAATACTGCAGCCATTCCTGTAGCAAAAGCATATCCAGTTTCTGCTCCTTCCATCTCACATATCTTTGCTACAAACTCACTGGTATTTGGATTGGTGAACCTACTATAGATATTGCGTTCTTTTTCTTCAGCAAAGGAAGCCCTCATATCTTCAGCATCTTCAAAAACAAAACTGGAGGTTAAGTATAAGGGAACTGAATGTTCCTGAAAAGGGGTGCGTTCTAACTGTGTACGAATCGCTTTGGTTTCAAATTTTTCTGTCATAGCAGTTTTTATTTTTCTGTTTTAATATTCTAATTAATTTGCTTGTTGTGCGATACGTATAATATCACTTAAAACACCTCGGGCGGTTACGGCTTTTCCAGCTCCAGCTCCCTGAATAACTAATGGTTGATCTCCATAAGCCTCTGTATATATTTCAAATACAGCATCGGCTCCCTGTGTCTGACCTAATGCGGTATGATTGGGTTCTTGTATCAATTTAACTTCCATACTTCCCGCAACTACATCCAGCTCTCCTACATGACGTAATACTTCATTTTCTGCAAGTTCATTTTTGTTTTGTTTGAAAATCGTGTCTAATGTTTTTATGCTTTCGCGAAACTGGGGAAGTGTCGTATTATCATTAAGTTCTAGTGGGACGAGAGACTGGATATGAATATTCTCAATCTCCTGCTGCAGCCCCACCTCCCTACTTAAAATGAGTAATTTTCGTGCTACATCATTACCTGATAAATCTTCTCTTGCATCCGGTTCTGTTAAGCCTAAGGCGTCGGCTTCCAATAAAACTTCAGAAAAAGGTTTCTCTTCTTTAGAAAACGTATTGAACAGGTAACTTAATGATCCTGAAAACACTCCTCTTATCTTATGAATCTGTTCACCACTATGGTGTAGATTCTTTATGGTTTCAATAATAGGCAATCCGGCACCTACATTGGTTTCATAGAAGAATTTCTTATTGTAGCTCATTAATGTTTCGCGTAAAGCGTTGTAAAAATCATATGATAATGTATTGGCTATTTTGTTAGCCGTAACTATGTGAAATCCATTTTTGATTAAAGGAATGTAATTCTCGACAAAATCACTGCTTGCCGTTACATCAACAGCTATCAAATTAGATAGATCACTGACTTGTGCATATTCTATAATATTTGCTATTGTATATTCCTGAGCGTTTTGATCAAAATCAATCTTCCAGGTGTTTGAAAGTTCTTCTTTATTGAAAAAAGCTTTTTGGGAATTTGTAATTACAAATATGTGAATTGATGTATCCGATTTGCGTTTATTGAAGTCTATGATTTGTTGTATCAAAGTACTTCCGACATTCCCTATTCCGAATAGGGCTATATTTAATATTGTAGACATAATTCTTTTTTAAAAATGGGTTTTAACAATTGTTCTAATTGTTCAAATTCGATGAGAAAAGCATCGTGACCATCAATCGAAGTGATTTCTCCATAGGTTGCGGCAATATGATGTTGTTTAAGCAAACCATAGGTTTCTTGTATCTCATTTGCTAGAAATAACTGATCACTATCAATGGCAATAAGATGTATACTCGTTGTCGTTGTCTCTAATGCTTGTATAAGATTTCCGGTTCCTCTGGTACAGTCTGCACTCTTCAATAAATGATTCATTAATTTATAGGTTGCTAATGAAAATCTAGATTGAAGACGATCTCCATGATAGATCAACCAGGAGTCGATATTATATCGTTTTTGAGTAGTATTGAACGTACGATTGAACTTCTTTTTAAAAGATGCTGCTGTTCTATAAAAGGTCATTGCATGAATTCTGGCATCTTCAATAGGGTGAAGCGAATGATTCAAAATGCGATCCTGAATCTCACAACAAGCCATTAACCAATCGGTAGCTTTCCAATCTGAAGCAATAGGAATGAGGTGTTTGACTAATTTTGGATATTGCGTGACCAGTTCCCAGGCGATCTGTCCTCCCAATGATCCTCCAATAACAGCAAAAAGCGAACTAATTTCTAAGTGTTCAATGACCTCATATTGAATTCTGGCAATATCACTATTATGAAAGGCTTTATAATTATAGATCAGATGTTCTTCTTTTCCATCATAACCATTACCGGGAATATCTATGGCTAATACCGTATAGCATAAGGTATCGATGACCTTGCCCGATCCTATTAATTCATTCCACCACCCTTGTACTCCAGTAACCGATGAATTACCACTCAGTGCATGATTTACCAAAACAACTGGAGCGGTTCCAAGTAATGGACCAAATACCTGGAAACTTACATTTAAGTGACAGGTATAGCCCGATCGGGTTCTAAAGTCCTTAATTGCTATTGACTGTAAAATCATAATCAAATACTATTTAATTATCCTTGTCTACGATATGATCGTAAACAACGCTTTATCTAAAGATTCA
>CAZPTJ010000055.1:0-15442 GCA_964589085.1 uncultured Flavobacteriaceae bacterium
TCATTTTCTGAGATCAATCAATATATTTTAAAAAGGTAGCTTGTCTTATTAGGTAGTATTCTTTTTTCGCTTTAAGCGAAAAATTAACTATCCCTTACTTTACCCGGTACTTTTCCGTATTCCTGTTTAAATACTCGTGTAAAGTAATTAGGATCATTAAAGCCTACTTCATAAGCAATTTCTGAAATATTTAAATCTGTGGTTTCCAACATGCCGACCGCCTTTCTTAAACGCAATAACCGTATGAATTGAGAAGGTGTTTGCCCAGTTAGTGCTTTTAACTTTCGGTACAATTGAATATGACTCAGCTCCATAATTTCAGAAAGTGTATTTACGGAAAGATCACTATCCTGAATATGATCAAGGACATAAGAGCGCACTTTTTCAATAAAGATATGTTCTCTTTTAACCACAGATGTAGCTTCCTGTGGTGGTGCAACTGTTCCAGAATAGTAGGTTTGTAATTTTTCACGGGTCGTTAATAAATTTTTAAGCTGGATCAATAATTCTTCTTTCTCAAAAGGTTTAGAAAGATACACATCGGCACCAGTGCCTAAGCCTTCCAGTTTAGAAGATAGGTCAGCTTTAGCAGTTAAAATAACAATAGGAATATGACTGGTACGATTGTCATTCTTTAAAAAATCACATACTTCATACCCGTTTTTCTCCGGCATCATAATGTCGGTAATCACAATATCAGGTATACGTTCCATGGCCATTTCTATCCCTTCCTGACCATTAATGGCAACATTAATCTCATAGCTTGCATTCAAAATAGCGCGTACATATTCCACAACGCCACTATTATCTTCTACAAGTAAGAGTAAAGGTTTTTCTGATGTTGTATGATCGGCAGCACTATTAATTTCATCAATTTCCGTTTGAAATTTGTTTTCTGTAAAAATGGCCGTAAGGGTTTCATCAACCTCCCTTTCAAACGCTATATTTTCTATAGGCAAACGCACTATAAATCGAGAACCCCAGGATTTTTCACTTTCGACCCGGATTTGCCCTTTCATCAACTCTATCAATTCTTTAGTCAATGCCAGTCCTATTCCTGTACCTCCAAAGGTTTTTGTAGCCCGTTGAGTATCTTCAATACTGTCAGCCTGATAAAACCGTTCAAAAATATGTGGTAGCTCTTCAGCACCTATTCCAATACCTGTGTCTTTGACAATAATTTCTAAATAGGGTTCTTGATCATATTGAATGGTTTTTAAAGTAAGATTGACTTTCCCTCCAGGCCTTGTGAATTTTATCGCATTAGATAACAGATTGTAGATAACATGTTGCAGTTTTATCTCATCATAATCCATAGTAAGCGTCTTCACTTCGGAATGAAAACTTAGATTTACTTTCTTATCAGAAGCCATGGAATAAAAGGATTCCGTCAGATATTTGAGATATAAAATAATATCACCCTGAATAATATCCATTTTTAGGGTACCTGAATCTAATTTTGACAAGTCCAAAAGTTGATTGACAAGACGTAATAGATTCTTCGCATTGCGCTGTATCAAATTGCGTTCTTTATCGAACCCTTTAATGGTATCATTCATGCCCATTATCACAGTAAGTGGAGTTCGGAACTCATGAGTAATATTAGTATACAAGCGTGTTTTTAAATCGTCTACTTCCTTTAAGCGTTTTGTTTCTTGTTTTTCATATTGACGGTTTAAATTGAATTTATAAATAAGAAACCCGAAACCTAACATGAACAAAACCCCTCCAATTTTAGCCCAAACCGTTTGATACCAATATGGTTTCACGATTACAGTAATATCGCGTTGGTTTTGAGAAGTAGTTTCTGGAACGAGTCCGCCTCTCATTTTAAGTGTATATGTACCAGGAGAGAGGTTTTCATAGCGTACCCTATTATTATTTCGCGCAATAGGATTCCAGTCCTCTTCATAATTTTCAAGGTAATAGCTATAACTGTTACTCTCGGTGCTTCTAAAATCAGTAACGAGGAAAGACAACTCAAAAAAGCGATCTCCAGGTTGCAATATGATGCTATCCATGTTCTGAATTCCTTGTTTTTGAGATATAACTTTTTCTTCTTCTCCATGATATTGCGCATAAGAAGTAAGGATGATTTGTGATTTTTCGGACGAAACCTGATTGTAATAACGTAATACGTTCTCTGGGAAAAAACTGATAGTTGGTCGATCGGTTCGATCGGTCCCAAAGAAGAACTGCCCTTTTTTGCTTTTATAATACGAGGCTCTGTTGTATTCATAGTTCATCACATTAGGATGAAGCGGAAAGTCCATAAACTGCCCGGTTTCTGAGTCGAAACGAAAAATACCAGTGCTGGTACTGAGCCATAAGAAGCGATCATCTTCTTCCGGGAGAATACCATATACCAAACGGGATTCTGGATTGTCAGGATCAAAGGTATAATGTGTACTGTCTGAAAAGTCAGGATCAATACGACTCAATCCCGATCCATGCCCAATCCACATACGTCCTTGACTATCTTCGTAAAAAGCAGATACTACATTGTTTGGCAAGGAGATAGCGCCTTCATCTTTTCGATCCAGATGATGTAACAAAGTTCCATCTTCATCAAAAACAAAGATGCCTAGTCCATAGGTACCTAGCCAGATCGTACCATCAGAAGGACGTTGGTACCAGTCATTAAGACTGACTACCGCCGATTGTAAGGCTTCAATAGGAATGCGCTTGATGCGTTTACCTGTATCAGGGGCATAGACACCTATATAGGGAACGCCCCAATGGGCTTTCCATAATTCGCCCTTCGTAGTAATAAGAGATAAATAAGGTCCAAGATTAAAATCCAATTCAACATCATCAAAGCGTTTGGTATATCCTTCAACGGGGTTCACAATTCCGTTACCGGCATGCATTTTGTCCTTATAGGAGTTCACATGATACCAATAGCCTCCGGCGAGGTTTTTTTTTGCCAGAGAAACCACCTCATCGGTATCAGGGTCATACCGATTTATCGAAGAGCCTTGCTCATATTTGTTATACAAGTCGACACTTCCATAGACATATCCTTCCGTATCCTCTATAAAAGAACGCAAGCCTAAAGATGGCAGTAATTTAAAAGCGGGAGGTTGTGGCGTTAATTTATGAAGCCCATCTATACTACCCCACCAGATAATTCCGGATTTTGTTTTGAGGATTGTAAAAGGGTGCTTTGTTAAAAAATTTTCCGAGGTATTAATAATTTGAATAGGATTGTCAAGTGCTTCGTCCAGATTTCTGGTATCAGCAAATGAAAAATAACGTTCATTAATAATGGTTATCCGTTGCAGGTAATTATTAGTATCTACAGTAGAAGAGATGGTTCCACGTCCTGTTGAAATCACTTCTTTAGTCAATGTAAATTGATTACTATTGGGAGTTTTTTTCCATATCGTACAGGAGTTGATATACTGTCCTTCTTTATATGAAAGATTTTGTTTACACGCTCCTCCAAGCCAGACTGTGCCATCTTCTTCTACCTTAAAGTTAAACGTTGTGATAACAGATGCTGGTACTTGAGGTATCGCTATAGTAGCTACTTTTCCATCTATAGACCAGATTTCGAAGTCAGTTTCTGCTTTCGCAAAAATAGTTTCTCCTACCCGTTTAATAAGTACACTCCCCTGCGTGCGTATAGGGATGGTTGTGAGTTGTTGAAAAGGGCCATGGTTTTTGGAGATCAATACATGATATTCGGGATTCGCCCCTTGAGCATTAAGTTGTAAAGCGCCCCATACATAGATGTCTTCCCCATTTTTTGTAACGGCAATTCCGGAAAGGGATCCCAATTGGACCTGTTCGCTATTTAGGGTAATGGTTTTAGGATCGTCCTGAACAATAGGATCGAAAATGCGAATACCATCTCCGTCATTGAGATAAAGCTTGTCTTCAAATCCTTCAAAAACAATATCACGACTCGCAAAATCTTGTTCATCAGGCAGGGGAAAACGTTTTACTTTTTCGCCATCATAATAGGCTAGTCCCTTCCCATAGACCCCCATCCATATAATACCAACAGGGTCTTCGTACAAACTGTATACATTTCCAAAATTGGCACGCTCTTCTTCAGTTAAATAGGAAACCAGGTAATTTTCTTGTGCAATACAGGAATCTCTGATCAAAAAAAATACTAGAAGGCTAGCGTAGACTAATAATTGCCGTTTCATCAAAAAAAGAAGTGCTCAGAATTAATAGTAGTAATAAATTAAAGTTATAAGAATTTGAATAGCACAAATCTTTCTCAATATAGCACATATTTTACAGTAGGTATTCTGCTACAAATTGAAAGGGTCGTGCTAGACTTGTTTGCCTAATTCTAAGAAATTTGATCATTCAATTATTGGGAAAGGCAGTTGATGCATTTTCTAATTAAAACTTTAAACAAGTTAAACTTATAAAAACAATAATCATTATGAAAAAAATTACCCTACCCTTTACTATTTTATTTTTAGTATTTGGAGCATTGTCCACTGCACAAACAGTACCAGGTATTTGTGACGCAGGAACTCTCGTAGCCCAAGAGACCTCCACCCCACTACCCTTAGAGCTTGATGGTACTAACACTCAAACTGTAGACTGTGAAAATGAACCTAATATTATCGCATTTGACATTGCCGAAACAGGGATTATAGGTTCAACGACAAGTCTTAGTCAGGTAGTCTTTGATATAGAACATACTTGGTCTGGAGATTTAGAAATTTCTTTAGTATCTCCTGCAGGAACAAGTATTGTTCTTACAGATAATAATAGTGGAGATACAGATAACGCCTATTTCTTTACCAATTTTGCAGATGGTGGAGAGGATATCACTACAGCCACGCCTCCATACACAGGCTCAGTTTTTCAGCCGCAAGGCGGAAATTTTGCAGATGTTTTTGACGGCGAATCTATTACAGGCTCCTGGGAACTGAGAATCTGTGATACTGTAGCCGGTGACACTGGCCAAGTTGCATTTGCTGGTATTGTATTTTGTAATCCCATCCCACCATCAAATGACCTTATTGAAGATGCCATAGATGTAGATGAAGCAGGGTTTCCGTTTACCGATGCTGCTGTTAATTTTCCAACAGCTACAGGAGACGTTGTCCCAAATGATACCAACTGTGGTACGGGTGCCTCATTACCAATCGTATGGTACAAGTTTACAGCTACAGAAGAAGGTACAGCCACGGCTACTATTACGACTCCTGCATCTGATAATTCTAATGCTCTTGTTATTTTTTATAACGCCCCTGATGAAAATGCAACACTTGGTGACTTGCTCTTTGAAGATTCCGGAACAAATGAATGTCCCAATTTTATTACTACAAGTATAGAAACTGTGCCAGGGCAAACCTATTATTTATTGGTTATCAATGTCAATACTGTCTCTGATGTTGTTATAGAATTTGATGACAATTTAAGTATTGATGAGCAAGCATTTGATGGTTTTGAATATTTCCCAAATCCAATTCAGGATATACTTAATCTAAATGCTCAAACACCTATAGAAAAGATAAGCATCTATACACTCTCTGGTCAAAAAGTGATGGAACACACAAACATCACCACTACCACGCAACTCCATATGACAGCACTTAGTTCAGGAATCTACCTGATGAAAGCTACCATTAATGGGCAAGAAGGAACTTTTAAGATTATTAAACAGTAACTATTTAAGCTGTCGCAGGCTTAGCATTTTGTTGAAGAAAAGTCGGTAGGTTTTACCGGCTTTTCTTCTTTCGCTTTAAGCGAAAAAACATCAGGTGACGGCGATTCCAATAATGGAAATCACGTAAAATCACCTATATACCAACACATTAAATCAGGTATATTTGATACTAAAGTGACGTCCTCCTTAGGGTGCACAACCCAGAATACTCATTAAACCCTACTAATTTAACATCTATGGGCACACTTAAAGTAATTTTCAAGAATCATAGTGGCGCTACTGCAGCTAACGTATTTGTAGGCTTCTTTAGTTCCGGTACCATCAACATTAAAAACCTAAAACCTAATGGCAAAGCCATTAAAACTATTGATAATGTTTCCTCTTTTCCCAATAAAGGAAACTGGTATTCACTTACAGATCTATCAAAAGGTATAGCAATCACAAGTTTTAGTGGTCGCATATATGTATGTTATGATAAAGCTTGGGCTGTTCAAAACAAAGGATATCAACCGGCACAAACACCTACTGATCCTAATTTCTATTTGAGATATGATAAAATGGAAATTACCTTTAACGGCGATCCTTCAGACGTTGCAAATCTGACAAGTGTTGATTATTGGAGTATCCCAATGACCTTAGACACCTATAAAGTTACAGGTACTAATCATAAACATGTAGGCTCCTTAAAGGGTATATTACCCACTAAAAGCACAAAAATCATTTACAAAACTCTTAATAAATTATCAAACCCTACTGTTTCTGGTCTTTCTGGAGCCATACCCGCACTTGTCCCAGGTAAATACACACAAGTATTACCAGGACCTAAACCGGGAACTACTTTTGCAAGGATTCTGGCGCCTAATCCATATCCTCCTATTCCAGGTGTTCCCGTAGTGCCTTACGATACATTTGATAATTATCTATCATTCTTACTTAAGAATTTTGGTCCTACGACCAGCGTTGGTGCAAAAGTCCCATCATTAGGCAAAGGAATTATTGCCAACATCGCGGGTACGTTTAATGGAGTCAGTAAAGGAGCTAATAAACCACCTCCAAGTTCTGGTCCACAAGCTAAACAAGTATATAGTTTAAAGGCCAAAATAGATGCCAATAAAAATATTACACTAGAAGGAAGTTGCAGTAAAGTCAACCCTAGTCAAATTACCATGAAATATGAGTATACGGATTTAATCAATCCAACAGGTATTTATGGTGGAAATACACATTATATACTCAATGGAACAGGCGGGAAACAAAAACCTGTAAATGATGTCTATGGTTGGATTGGCGCCGATTTATTTGCCGGACTTAACATCGGTGCGATTGGAAGTTCAAAAGTCATTAATGGTCATAAAGTAGGAGCTCTCGAAAGTGAAGATTGGTTTGCACTTAAAAATTCAAATCTTTTCAAATCATTACAATCGGGAACGGCAAATAAATATCATTATAATCAATGGGCAGCTACGCTTGCTACGCTATCTCAGAACTATAATTTTGCATATACCGATCGTTTTGATGCGGTACAAATAGGATTAAACCCCGCAACCGTAAACTGTCTTGAAGTCACCTTAGAAAGCAATAAAGTAAAATAGAAAAAACCTTACTTTGGCTCACATCTCATATAAGGATCTGGAAATGTATTAGGGTTTTGAGCCCAAGTCATAGTTATGGTATCCCTAGAAATCATTTGATTAGTGGGAACTGGAGTAAGATAGGTATCACCGGTACAATAGCCTCGTGTATCTAGTTTAATAGTGCCATCACTCATAACAGTAATGAGACTATAACCAAAAAACGGTGGAGAATGGGGTATATGACGATTATTAACACTCCCGCCGTGACCTGCAACAATCTGATAAGTCCCTCCCTTTAAGGAATCATTAATAGGTTGCCAGCGTTCATAATCGTGCTGGTGTGCAGAGAGCATGGCCACTACCCTATTATCCTGAAATGTTGGCCATAACTCACCACCTTGTGGTAATCCTCCATGACCCGTATCTGGACTGCCACCTACATAATATGGTCGGTGTCCCAACACAAAAATATGATCGATGGTTGGGTCTTTCTTAAAGGCTTTTACCTTATCATTAACCCAAGTTACAGGAAGTTGACCTTCCAGTCCTTCTTTATAAGGATTTGTAGCTTTTGGTGGATTATAGGTATCTGTATTCATCACCACAAAACCTACATTGTGCCTAGTAAATGAAAACGTAAGTCTATTATCCAATCCTAAAGTATCTGGAGCGGTTTCTCTGCCACTAGGCATATAGTTTTTCATATACTTTAACCAGATATTGGTACTCCCTTTTAGCGGAAATTCCTTCCAGATAGAATCATTCTTATTAGGTATATGATTAGGGCCATGATGTTGTGTAGTATCATAGACTTCCTTACTATATAACATTTCATGATTACCAGGTACAGCTACTAGTTCAATTCCAGATTTACTTATAGGATTTGCATCATACAATGCCTGCCAGGCGTTGAGTTGTACGTCGAGATTGGTTGTGGTTGTTTCTGCCAGCACCAAATCTCCTAGAAAAAAGAAGAGTTCTGGTTTATGAGGTAAAGCATCCATATCTGCATAGATACGTTCTAATGCATAGGTATTTGCTGTAGATGGATTAGCACTTGATTGATTGTGCCTATCTATACGATTACAACCTACAAAGGAGAAACTAAAAACGGGCTTAGGGGTTTTTATGACTTTGGTTGCTTCGGTCTCCTTAACTTCTGGGGTTTCCTTGTTTTCTTTACAGCTTATTATGAAAATACTCATAAAAATAGCAGCGTACAGACTCCATGATTTCATGATAAATAAAGTATGGTAAGTACGTTAAAGTTAGTAAAACCTTTTATTTTAATAACTTATATCTCCCATAAATATCTGAACCTTTCCTTCCTGCGTCTGTTGCATCCAAACCAGTTTGGTTCCGTCAGGAGAAAATTTAGGGTGCTGTGCATTTTGAAAAGGATCACTCACCATGACTATTTTCGAGTCATACGGGGGCTTATCAACCTTTTTTAAGAATATTTGTAGAACTCCACCATCTTCACTCATAGTCCCTTCAGCCCAAGCTTCAAAGGCCATGACCGATCCGTCAGGACTGAACCAAGGTGTTCTTCCAATACTATGAGGAACTTTGCTTGAAAATAAAAGAGGGGCTTCATCTCCTTGTTGTATCCAAACCTGATTGTGTTTTTGATCATATTTCCCTCCTTGTATAGCATCTTGCCCGGCATAAGCGATCAGTTCACTATCAGCAGCAGAAACTGTACCCATACCTGACCATTTACTTTCAGGGGTAAGAATACGATCAATCGTACCATCAAGATTGGCTTTAATCAAATCAAACTTTTTATAATTGGTAATCAACAACGTTTCCTCATTGGCATACCAGGCCGGATAAGAAAGTGTCAGATTATGTTCATATCCTTTTAAATCCAGATGTCGTGCGCTGCCATTTGTTCCATGTTCTTCTAAAAGCATAATTCTGGATACGGTGCCGTTTTCAGACATGGCAGTAAAAGCAATTTGATTGGTTTTTTGCTCAGAATTCCATGACCAGGCTGCACGTAAGCAACCATAATCATTACTTTTATAATAAAGAGCTTCAGGAAGTTCATCATCAATATTAATAGACCAGAATTGTGCTTGTGTAATACCGCCGCCTTTTCGTTCAAAAAGTACTGTTTTACCATCGGGGCTAAAACAAGGACGACCATCAACATAATCAACACCGTTGGGGAGAACGACCTGGGTAATAGGTCGTATGTGTTTGACTTTCATAAGAGTTACTTAGTCTGCAAAAGTACGCGTATTGCTTAAAATAATCATGGGGCAAAACACCTATTTAATTAAGGTGATTATGCTCTTGATCTTTTTAATAGTACTTTGATTTTCCGAGATACTGCTTTATTATAGCGTTGTATTCCTTAGAAATACGTAAAGCAGAGGTCCCTTCAATGGTATATAAGGCATCCATATCTGTAAACCCGTTTTTAAGTAATTCTTCTAAATAAAAAAGTGCTGCATTTTCATCTCCTTCTCGAGTACTAAAAGAAATAGTATTCAAATACGCATCATAATTTTTTGGATCAACAAGTGTACGCAATACATTGACAAAAAGCTTTTGTTCAAACTTGGATTTAGCATCATTCTTAATTGCCAGCCATCTGCCTTCTACACTATTTTTCACATAACCTTTAAGACGCTTTGCTGTTTTTCGCTCTAGCGGGTTAATCGCCGTACTATCAACTTTTGCATCCAGTTCGACCATTTGAGAATTCCACCACCCCAAATTATCAAAATACGAGTTACGTACATCTTCAGCTAGATAATAGATAAAGTCTTCCAGTAGCAACGCTTCTCGTTCTCGTAACGTAAGTCTATTGTTACGCATTACTTTAAAGCCATTATTACTACGTATTTTTTTAAGTAGCTCTTTCTGTGCCGTATCATCGGTCACTTTATTTCTATATTTATCTTTAAGATCACTGACAAACTCAAAAGCGTTTAAGAAACGTGAACGATTATATAACATTTCTCCCCAACTAATATCTTCCTGATAATACGCTTCTATTTGTTCTGTAGTATTTTCATTTTCTGAAGTGAGTAGTAATTCTGTGAGTGCTGCGGTTACATAACCAGATTCCGGCCATTCATCTTCGGTAGGGTCGTATATCGTCAATCCTTTGTATACTTTTTCAAGACGTAATTCAAAATTCAATTGTTGTAGTGTATAATAGTTCTCACTTTCATCACTCAATAACAGTTTATATTTTGTTTTTTTATTCTTTCTCGTGTATTGAATATTAACAAAGGCATTATCTACGGCAATTATTCCATACAAAGCCCCGGAAAGTTGAGCACTGGTGGTTACCATTAATCCACTAATTCCACGACCTGCAAAAATCAATCGTTCTTCGTCTATAGGCCATTTACTGAGCATGTCATTCACAAAAGCTTCACTGTCATTAAGTGCCAGTGGTAATGAATCTGCCATTTTTGTATTTGTAGCTATCAATATACTATTTGTGAGTCTAGCTGCTGGCGCAAATTTCCGAAGTGCTCCCTCTCCACGACCATCGGGATCAAATACAAAAACAGTGGTATACAGACTATCTTTATGAAAGCCTTCAGGCAAGAAAAGTGCATAATTTTCAGATGAACCTTCGGTTATTGGAACATTAGGAGCGACTCTTCCTGGTAAAATACGTTGTTGACCAAAACATAGAACTGGAAAAAGAAGAAAGAAAAGTAAATTTCGCATAGTATAGGATATAAACAAACATACACTAATTATCAAATATCGTGCACAAATTTGATTCTATAGTCGTATCCCTTCTAACATCCCTGCAAAAACCACTTGTTTTATGTATTTTTAGATCAAGTTTATGGCCCGATTCATTGCAATTCATAGGCCTTACTAAAACACTAAACCAAAATTATGCGCTTAAAAATCACGCTATTCTTTCTTGTTTTCGTCCCGATAGTTATCGGTATCGCGAATAAATCATCTCTATATGCACAAGATTATTTTTATGGGAAATACGCCCCTTTTGACTCATCCATCCCAAGTCCTGAAGCTTTTCTGGGATATCCTATAGGTGATATGCATACGCGTCACGATCTTATTGTAGCCTATCTTACAGAACTTGCTAAACGCTCTGATCGTGCTACTATTACGGAATACGGAAGTACTCATGAGCGTCGTAAACTGATAATTCTCAACATTTCTTCATCCAACAATATGAAGAATCTTAACTCCATAAAACAACAACATCTGGCTTTTGTAGACACAGATCAAAATGCTTCAAATTATGAAGAGATTCCTGTCTTTATTAATCTAGCGTATAATGTACATGGCAATGAACCTTCAAGCTCAGAAGCGGCATTACTAGCGGCTTATACGCTAGTGGCATCAGATCATCCGGATATCGTAAAATATCGCGAAAATGCTATTATTTTTGTAGACCCTACCATTAATCCTGACGGTAGGGACAGACATACGCAATGGGCAAACAGTTTTAAGGGAAGTCCTTTGGTTTCAGACAATATAGATGCTGAACATACAGAGATGTGGCCTCGTGGACGTACTAATCATTATTGGTTTGATCTCAATAGAGACTGGCTACTAGCTGTCCATCCGGAGAGTCAGGGTAAATTAAACTGGTATCACCAATGGTATCCTAATGTAGTTACAGATTTTCACGAAATGGGAACCAATAGCACGTATTTCTTTGAACCCATGAAACCTATCGGGAGTCTGGACCCTTTGCCTCCCAAAGCAAATTACGAGGATCTTAATGATATTTTTGCTACCTATTTTTCAGATGCCCTCGATGCCATTGGATCCTTCTATTTTACCAAGGAAGCTTTTGATGGTACCTATCCTGGATATGGATCGTCCTATCCCGATCTTCAAGGCGCATTAGCCCTATTGTTTGAACAAGCCAGTAGTCGTGGACATTTGCAGGATACCGATTATGGAACCATTTCCTTTCCATTTACCATTAGAAATCAATACACTTCAAGTTTTGCAACTATAAAAGCGGCGACAGAAAACAAAGGCTTTCTTCGCAAATACCAACAGGAATTCTTTAAAAACTCCATAAAAGCGATTCCAAAAAGTGAAGGAAGAAATGGTGCCAAAGGTCCAAAAGGTATTGTCGCTTACGAATTTGGTGATCCAAAAGACCCCAATAGAACTAAAGCTTTTATGGAGAAACTGGCTATGCATAAGATAAAAACTTATCAAACAGATACGCCAGGTAGATATGTTGTTCCGGTTAGGCAACAACAAAAAAACATGGTGTTATCCGTCTTTGAAACCTATGACCGCTATCGGGATAGTGTATATTATGATGCTAGTGCCTGGAGTGTCGCCAATTTTTATAATATGAAGTATCGCAGATTAACGACCAATCCGAGTTTGGAAAAAACTGTTGTTCCAAATGATGCTTTAACTAATATAAAACGCAATCTCCAAAAATCGTTATATGCGTATCTTATAGATTATAATGATTATAATGCTACAGCAGCTCTACATTTTCTTCAAAAAAATGGACTTACCGTAGCTACTGCTTTTCAGCCTTTTTCTGCAACAACCGATGGAGGTAATCAATCCTTTAATTATGGAGCATTAATGATTCCTGTTTCTCAACAATCCAAAACATCAGATGAAATTTATGCATTGTTGCAAAAAGCGCAACAACAGTTCAATGTGAGTATTTATGGAACAAACACTGGATTTAGTACCTCAGGCATCGATTTAGGAAGTCGAAATATGGCTGCAACTACGCCTCCAAAAGCGGTATTACTCATAGGTGATAGAGTGAATTCATATGAAGCTGGTGAAGTATGGCATTTATTGGATACCCGAGTAGGAATGCCTATAACTAAAGTATTGATGCATAACTTTCGTTCTCTAGATCTTAACAACTATAACACCCTTGTAATGGTTTCTGGGAACTATAGTGCACTGAGCAATTCCCAACGAGAAACGATTAGAGATTGGGTTTCTGCAGGAAACACACTCATAACCATTGCTCGTGCAACATCCTGGGCAATTAATAACGAGATCGTTACAGAAAAACTAATTGTCAAGGAAGATGACAGTACTGAGACCAAACGAAGAAACTATGAAGATTCCAGACCAGATAATGGTAAACAACAAGTAGGAGGTGCTATTTTTGAAGTCGATCTTGATCTAACTAATCCTCTGGGATTTGGATATACCGATCGTAAATTACCTGTTTATAAAAACAATAACGTATGGCTGGCTCCTAGCGAAAATGGATATCGTACGGTTGCTCAATACACGGAAGACGCACATATCGATGGATTTATCTCAGATAAAAATCGTGTGGACTTCCTCAAGAAATCAGCAAGCTTAGTCGTAAGTCGTATTGGACGGGGACGTGCTATTCTATTTGCAGACAACCCTAATTTCAGAGGCAGTTGGTATGGTACAAATAAATTATTTTTAAATGCATTATTTTTTGGAAATTTGATTAATTAGTTAATATGAAGAGCGATAACAACGCGAGGTTGGTCGTAATATATTTTTTGTGAAATGCGAAGTACAAAAAAATATAACTTTCCGGTTGCCTGTAAAAGCTATTTTTAAATGCACTATTTTTTTGCAATCTTATTAATGAAAAGAAAACATTTGTTGTTTTGTTGAAACTAAATACTATGAAATCATCAATACGTTATATACTGGTTGTGGTACTGCTATTCGCTTTTGCGAAAGTGGTAACAGGACAAACGCATGAAGGGCCTTTTAATCAATTAATTATACGAGGAGTTACTGTAATAAATGGAGATGGTGCGCCTCCTATTGGCCCCATAGATATTGTTGTCGAAAATAATACAATCACCGAAATAAAAGTAGTGGGATATCCAGGAGTTCCTATAGATAATAGCAAACGACCTCAACTTAAAAGTGGTGGTAAGGAACTTGACGCTGAGGGAATGTACCTGCTACCTGGTTTTATAGATATGCATGGACATATAGGCGGTGTCGCTCAGGGAGCCGATTGGGATTATGTCTTTAAATTATGGATGGCTCACGGTATTACTACAGTAAGAGAACCTTCAGGGAGAGGAATCGATTATGCATTAGATTTAAAAAGACGGTCTGCTAAAAATCAGATCATTGCACCTCGCATCGTAGCCCATACCGGATTTGGCCAGGGAAGTACTTCTCCCATAACGACGGAGGAGCAAGCACGACAATGGGTACGTGACAATGCAAAAAAAGGAGCCGATGGAATTAAATTCTTTGGAGCGGAACCTCATATTATGACGGCTGCACTGGATGAAAACAAAAAATTAGGTTTAACCTCCTCTATGCATCATGCACAATTGAGTGTAGCACGATGGAATGTATTACATAGCGCAAGGGCAGGATTAACATCCATGGAACACTGGTATGGTTTACCGGAAGCACTTTTTGAAGATCGCACCGTTCAACATTATCCTCTGGACTATAATTACAATAATGAACAACATCGTTTTGGCGAAGCTGGACGCTTATGGAAACAAGCTGCAGCTCCCTATTCTGATCATTGGAATGCAGTGATGGAGGAGTTACTAGCGCTTGATTTTACCTTAGACCCAACCTTTAACATCTATGAGGCCAGCCGCGATTTGATGCGCGCGCGCCGTGCAGAATGGCATGAAGACTATACCCTGCCCTCTTTATGGAGATTCTACCAACCGAGTAAAATATCTCACGGATCTTACTGGCATTTCTGGGGAACTGAAGAAGAAGTCGCCTGGCGCGAAAACTATCGCCTTTGGATGACCTTTATTAATGAATACAAAAACCGAGGAGGACGTGTAACTACAGGCTCTGACAGTGGTTTTATTTTTCAATTATATGGTTTTGCTTACATCCGCGAAATGGAGCTTTTACGTGAAGCTGGTTTTCACCCAATGGAGGTCATACGTTCTGCAACTTTAAATGGTGCCGAAGCCTTGAGAATGGATGATAAAATTGGTTCTGTACAAGTAGGAAAACTAGCCGATTTTGTAATTGTTGAAGAAAATCCATTGCAGAACTTAAAGGTGCTTTATGGTACTGGCGCTATAAAACTGACAGAAGACAATGAAGTTGTGCGTGTAGGTGGTGTAAAATACACCATCAAAGATGGTATTATATACGATGCCAAACAATTACTGCGAGATGTAAAAATCATGGTAGATGAAGCCAAAACCAAGGAAGGTTTTGAATTAAAACAACCAGGAATAAAAGGTTAATAGATATTATCGATTTTTGAAAACAACTA
>CAZPTJ010000056.1:0-15354 GCA_964589085.1 uncultured Flavobacteriaceae bacterium
ATGTACTTTTTCCATCATCAACACTCCCTGCGGTAGTAAATCTTAATAATTGATTAGTGTCTAATTGCATGTTGTTTTAATTTTTTGAATGTATGCTTTCGCGAAAGCTTAAAAATACCCTTGTCTTTTACGATCCTCCATAGCGGTCTCACTACGTTTATCATCAGTCCTATTGCCACGCTCTGTCTGTTTCATCGCGGATACCTCATCTGCAATTTTCTCCAACGTATCTGCATCAGATTCAATTCCTCCAGTAATCGTAATATCACCTAATGTTCTGAATCTTATTTTTTTTGAGTGGACTTCTTCATTTTCTTCCAGTTTCAAAAAGTCCGAAACAGGAATCCATGATTCATTACGCCATACGACATCTCTTTGATGTGCATAATACAAGGAAGGGATACTTATATTTTCTCTTAAAATATAGTTCCAAACATCCATTTCTGTCCAGTTACTGATTGGGAATGCTCTAAAATGCTCTCCTTCAAAGTGTTTTCCGTTTAAGATATTCCAAAGTTCAGGGCGTTGATTTTTTGGATCCCATTGCCCAAAATCATCTCTATGTGAGAAAAAGCGTTCTTTAGCTCTTGCCTTCTCCTCATCTCTTCTTCCTCCACCTATCGCACAATCTACTTTATTTGTTTCAATGGCATCTAATAAGGTTGTTATTTGAAGCGCATTACGTGTAGCATGTTTACCTTTTTCTTCGGCAACCCTACCTTGATCTATAGATTCTTGTACAGATCCTACAATAAGTTTCACTCCTAATTGCTCAACAAGGTCATTCCTGAATTTTATAGTTTCCGGAAAATTATGTCCCGTATCTACGTGCATCAAAGGAAAAGGAATTTTTGAAGGGTAAAATGCCTTTTTTGCTAAATGAGTCACTAGTATTGAATCTTTTCCACCTGAAAATAAAATCACAGGATTTTGGAATTGCGCCCATACTTCTCTTAATATAAATATGGCTTCAGATTCTAACTCATCTAAATAATTTAAGTAATACTTACTCATGATATTATTTCAATTTATGCTTTATGTTATTTACTATAAAAGAGGTGGCCTCTTCAATTGTCATTTCTGTTGTATTTATTTCAATGTCTGGATTTTCAGGAGCTTCATAAGGTGCATTAATTCCAGTAAAGTTCAAAATCTCTCCAGTTCTAGCTTTTTTATAAAGCCCTTTCACATCACGTCGTTCACATTCGTCTACTGGAGTACTTATATAAATCTCTATATAGTTATTAGCCCCTACTATGTGTTTTACATCATCTCTATCCTTTATATATGGTGATACAAAAGAAGCTAGAACAACAATGCCAGCATCTATCATAAGATTGGCAACTTCGGCTATTCTACGTATATTTTCTGTTCGATCCTCCGGAGAAAAACTCAGATTTGAATTAAGCCCTTTACGTACATTATCTCCATCAAGAGCATACGTATGAATTCCTTCATCAAATAATGCTTTTTCTACAGCATTAGAAATGGTAGATTTCCCTGAACCCGAAAGTCCAGTAAACCATAATAAAAAAGAGTTATGATTTTTTAGTTGAGATCTGGACCCTTTTTCAATTGAGAATTGATGTTTTATAATATTTTCCTGCATCACTTACCTATAAATTTGTAAATACTATTTCTGATTTTACCCAAAGGAAGCTTAAGCCATAAACGTTCATGTAAATAATAAAGTACAAATTTAGTAATTAACTCTGTGAGCGCCACAAAAAGAGCAATTTCATTAAATGAATTTAATATAGCTCCTGAAATGATAAAGGTAGCTGTTGTTGCTACGGCTCTCCAGGTTAATGTTTTATAGAGCGTTAATTTTTTTGTAACTTCTCTCCCAACCATCTTATTCTGCCAGATACGCTCATGAACGTAATAGATACCTAATTTTATAAAAAACTCAGCAAAGCCTATCTTAATGGCGTCTTCTATACTGCATTTATCAAAAAGACAGGTTATAAATAGTACGACAAGTATCGTATCCGCAGTGGCAACAATACGCCAGGAAATACCTTTTAAAAGACTTCTATAATGCGACTCTCGCTTATATTTACCCATGATCCTTAAAGGTTATTCGATACCAAGAACCAAGGATTCAATAGATCTTCTTTGTTGTAGAGTAATGGAGCATTGGAAGTATGATCTATTACAGATACACCTACAGCTTCACAAATTGCTTGCCCAGCAGCGGTGTCCCACTCCATTGTGGGTGCAAAACGTGGGTATTGGTCTGCTTCGCCCTCTGCAACTAAACAGAATTTTAAAGAACTTCCCGAAGAAACAACCTCGACTGTCTTTTCTGTTTGTATACCATCAATAAACGATTTAGTTTCATCATTAAGATGAGAACGGCTACCAACTATGCGCATCTTATCAACATTTTCTATAGGATGAATCTCCTCTGCCATTTCTATAATCTGTTGAACGGGCATATTTATATCCGAAAGAACAAATTGAAATGACTTGTCATAGGATATATTGGTAAAGTATATTTTTTGTTTTACCGGGATATATATTACACCAAGAATAGGTTTATTATTCTTTATAAGTGCAATATTAACTGTAAATTCTCCATTACGTTTAATAAATTCTTTGGTTCCGTCTAGAGGGTCTACAATCCAACAACGATCCCATTTTTTTCGTTCATCGAAACCTATTTGTTTATTTTCTTCACTAATAATGGGGATTTCAGTTTCAACAAGAAACTCCATTATCACTGAGTTTGCTCTTTGATCGGCCAGAGTTAGTGGTGAATCATCAGACTTTACGGATACTCCCATTTCGGTAGAGCCGTATACTTTCATAATCTCTTCTCCTGCTTTAATCGATGCTTTAATAGCAATCTCTAATAATTCTTTCACTTTTAATCTATTTTGGCGTCTTGCCACATGGTTATAAATTTGGTATACACTTTCCTATAAACATAAATACTAATAGAAGCCATAAAACCGATTACAATATATTTCAATAAATTTATTAATGAATTACCGTTAATAGGTCTTAATGGAACAATTGCAGGATTCAATGTCGTAAATAATGGGGTGTCTTCTTGTATTTTTATACTCTGAGCTAACTTTTGTTGCTCTAATTCTTGATATACAGAACTTATCAACGTAAAATTGGATTGTAATTTTTGAAGTTGTATTTTAGACTTCTCCGTTGTATTATAAGCATTCCTATCTATATATGCAGCTAGGGCATTTTGGGCATTAATAAATTCTTCTTTTTTAATTTCATATTGTTCATCGATAAACTTATTTTTTTCCTTAGCCTTACCAATTCTATATTTAATTATTTCATTTTGAAGAATCATTTGAGCACTTTCTGCTAATTGAGCGGCTGGAATAGCTTCATTCATCCTTGCAATAATACTAAGAGTTCCATCATTTTCATCAATAGAGAATTCTAAAACTTCCGAGAGCTTACTTTTAAGTAATATATATTCCTCTGTGTCGTATTTCAAAGAGTCAATTCTAGTAGCAGTATTTTTCTTATTCCCTCTGATACTTTTAACCAGGAGTCCCGGTAAGCCTATAGTATACTTCTTTATAATACTTCCTATATCCGGTTTTTCAATATTCACATAATAATCTCTAAAAGTTACAGAAGAGTCTACGTTTTTATATTTTAGCGGGGTTTCAAAAATTTGCTCTTGAAATGAAAGACTATTAACAATTTTTGGGTAGAGATAAACTGGTAAATCTTTAGAATCATCATCTTTTTTACCAATACTAAGACCAATAACTTCAGCAATATTTTTTAATCCACTTCCTATTCCAGCATCTTCAGATACTTGTGCAACAAAACTTACTGATGACTGATATATTTTCGGGGATAGTATCCCTTTTAATATTCCTCCAACTAAAAACAGTAAAACAACAAATACGATGAATTTTTTATTGGAAAAAAAACCCTTTACATAGAGTATTAAAAATTTGAAATCTTCTTTCATACCAATACCCTATTTATCTAAAGATACGATCTATTAATAACCCAATGGTGCTTAATCCAGTAACAACACCTAATCCTTCTTGAAGTGTAACAGGGCTTTTAGCTTCTGGCTTGACAGGAACTATTACCACAGAACCTGGTCTTATTTTTGGATAATTTTTGAAAAATAAAAATGTACTTGTAGTTGCAACATCACCATTGGGGTGAACTACATATGTCTTACTTCTTTTAGCTCTATCAGCAAATCCTCCAGACTTATCAATATAATCTCTAAGGCTTAATCTATCTTCATATTTAATAAGTGAAGGTAACAATACTCTTCCCTCGACTTTAATAGTTTCCTGAATGGAGGGAATAAAAATTCGATCTCCACTTTCTAAAACTAAATTACTTTTTGAATCTTCTCCTCCTTCTTCCAAAATCTCCTTTAAATTTATTCCTACACTAAATTCACTTTGATTATCAAGTCTATTCTTATTTCCTTCTAAATTGCTATTTTCTAAAGTCGCATTAATAGCATCGCTATCTTCTCTATAATAAGGGTTTTTTCTAATCAAAACACCTCCTTCCACAAAAGCATAAGGAGACAATCCTCCAGCTCTGTCAATAAGGTCAGAAATACGTTCATTTTTGGATGATATAGAATAGGCTCCCGGAAAATTTGCTTCTCCATCAACAAATACTCGCTTTTGTTCAGAAAATCCTTTTAACCAACGGACAGATATTCTATCGTTGGGTTCTAAAATAAATGGTGTGCCATCTTCCAGATTTAACGACGCTCCTACACTTACTTTAAATGACTCACTTAAAGTTTCAAAATTATCATCTATAACGTGTCTGAAGATGTCTATTACTTCACGATTAGCTCCTTTAGAAAACCCACCAGCTAAAACGACAAGATCCTGAATAGACATATTTTCAACAAATGGAAAGTCATTCCCATTATTTACCGCCCCATCTATATATAATCGACCTTCTTCTTTAAAGTTTCTTGCATTAAAAATTTGCACTTTGTCATTAACTTGAAGATTTACAGTTGTATTCCCATTAACCACCTCACTCACTGAAAATGGAATTGCAGTATTTGTAACACCATCAACTTTTCTGGTTATTATTCCTCTTTCCAAAAAAGCCTCTTCAGTTAATCCAGAAGCTCTCTTAATAAACTCTTTAAGTGTTAATCCTTCTGAAAATTGGTAAACTCCTGGTCTATATACCGCTCCTTCAATCTCAATCTTGTTTATAATCTTATCAATTATATCGTCGATAGTTATAACATCTCCATCCTTTAAATTTTCATTTCTTACTTCTTTAAAAGAAATTTCTTTAAGCACTTTTCTATCCTCCGAAATACGTTCTAATCTTATTTTGTCTTTATATGCCTTTGACGTAAAACCACTAGCATACGTAATCAAATCATTTAAAGACTCTTCTGGAAGGATCTCATATATCCCTGTTCTTTTCAGTGCTCCCGAAACCCTAATTCTTGAAATATAGGGGGACACAATAATCACATCTTGATCTTGCAGTGTTTTATTACCCTCTTGACTACCATCTATGAGATATTTATAGATGTCAAAAAAGTTCACCTCTTCTCCATTACGTATAAGCTTAATCTTTCTGAAAGTACCATCTTTTGTAGGTCCTCCAGAAGCATATAATGCATGAAGAATTGTTGATAATGCACTCAGGGAATAAGTCCCCGGTGCTTTTACTTCTCCTATGACATTAACACTAATAGTACGTACATTGACTAAAGAAACATCCAGATTTACTTTATAAGGATTGGAAGATGGCGCGCTTATTCCAGAATATATTTTTTTGAGATTTCCTTCAATTTTAGATTTAGCCCTATCAAAAGTTAGTCCGCTTACATAAACAGGGCCTATTCCAGGAATACGGATAGCTCCTGTACGATCTACAGCAACATCATAAGTGTTTTCTGCAGCACCCCATAAATTAATCACTAATTCATCACCTGGGCCTAATTCATAATTTGATGGTGTAGTCAAATTCAAATTGGGCGTAAATGAAATATTTGGGTTATTAAAGAAATTATACCCAAATAATGGATCATCTACTTCTGCCAGTTCTATATTACCAATCTGAACAACAGGCTCAGGGTCATTTTGGATCTCAAGACTATTATTAATCTCTGTAACACCTCCAGCATTATTAACTCCTTGTCCATTTACCCGAGCAATAGCTTGGTCAACTACAGTAGCAGATATACCTCTAGAAAGTGCTAAAGTTTTAATTTGTTCCAGAGTAAACCCTCTTGCTCTTGTAGCTGCTATATACTCATTAAGTTCTGTGTCTGATAAAGAAGAAACAGTATCACTATTAATGCTATTTATATTTTGGGCATTAGTCAAAGAAATACACAAAAAAGTAATCAAAACAAAAAAGAACTTCTTTGAGATAATATAGGAATATCGGCACATTTCATTCATAACTATAGGCAAGTTTTACAGCTCCTATTTTAACTCGCAAATATAAGGAATCAAACTTATTAACCTAATTCTATTTGTAATATATAAGTTTCACAATTATTGCTCAATTTCATTTGTACAGATTAGTTGTTAAAACTTCTTTGATTTCATAAAAATTAGTTAGAATCCTTATTTAAAATCCCACAAAAATCAAGTATTTCTTTTGATTTATCTGTTGGTAAAGATTTAAATTCTGTATGAGCAACGAGGTAAACAACAATGTCAGCTTTCGCGAAAGCATCCTTATGATCTGTTAATTTAAATACTTTATGAGATGTTATATTCGGTTCTACAATATAATACTCTTCATCATTAGCATCTTGTAGTACTCTTTGAACAATATATTTTGCTGGAGATTCTCTTAAATCATCAATGTTGGGTTTAAAAGCTAATCCCATTAATGCAATACTAGGTTTTTTGCCGTGTTTTAACTGATATTCTAGTTTTGCAGACTTCACCTTCTCTGCACACCAAAATGATTTGTAATTATTAATCTCACGTGCTTTTCCTATAATTTGAGATTCCATAGGGAAATCGGCAACAATAAAATAGGGATCCACAGCAATACAATGTCCACCTACTCCACAACCAGGTTGAAGGATATTTACTCGTGGATGCTTATTGGCCAATCTTATTAATTCCCATACATTAATTCCGGCCTTATCACAGATCAATGATAATTCATTTGCAAAAGCGATTTGCACATCTCTGGAAGAGTTTTCTACAAGCTTACACATTTCTGCAGTTCTCGCATTTGTAGGATATAAATCTCCTTTGATGTATTTTTTATAAAAATGTATTGCCTTTTCTGTACTTGCATCATTAACTCCACCAATAACCCGATCATTATACACTAATTCATGCATTACATTTCCAGGCAACACTCGCTCAGGACAATAGGCTATATATAATTGATCTTTCAATTCGGGACGTGCGTTATAGATCAAATGCATCATCTTTTCGGTAGTTCCTACCGGTGAAGTAGATTCTATTATATATAAATCTCCTTTTTTTAATAAAGGAACAATATTTCTTGTCGCAGCTTCGACAAATGAGATATCTGGTTCGTTTTTATCTTTAAATGGTGTTGGAACAACAATAAGATATGTACTTGCTTCTACAGCCTGAGTTGCTGCACTTAATTTACCAGAAGAAACAGCCTGAGATACTGCTGCATCCAATTCTGGTTCAATAATATGTACCTTACCACTATTAATAGTGTTGACGACTTCTGGATTTATATCAACACCAAACACAGTAGTTCCATTTGAAGCCAGTAAAGCCCCTGTTGGTAATCCTATATATCCTAAACCTATAATTACAACTTCAGGTGATTCCATAAATTACGCTTGTTTTTTTATAAAAGAAACGATACGCGCACACGCATTTCCATCTCCATATGGGTTGTGCGCCATACTCATTTTTTCAAATCTTTGTTCATTATCCAATAAATCTAATGTTTCAGCAACAATCAAGGAAGTATCAGTTCCTACTAATACAACGGTACCGGCATCTACGGCTTCCGGACGTTCTGTTGTATCTCGCATAACCAGTACAGGTTTTCCTAAGCTGGGTGCTTCTTCCTGGACTCCTCCACTATCGGTAATGATAAGTTTAGAACGATTCATTAACCAAATAAAATCCTGATAGGCCAAAGGATCAATTAAAAGTATATTTGGAATGTCTGCCAAAATACGTTTAACGGGTTCTTGAACCTTAGGATTTAAATGAACCGGATATACAATAAGGTGTTCTGTTTTTTTTGAAGCAATTTCTTTAAGTGCTTCACATATTCTTTCAAAACCTGCTCCGTGATTTTCTCTTCGATGTCCCGTAACCAATATAATGGGTTTATCCTCTAAAGATTCTTTTAAATTCTGGATGACAGAAGAAGGATTTTTATTCACCTTATCTATACTTTGTAAAAGAGCATCTATAACGGTATTCCCAGTAATAATAATTGTTTCTTCACTTACATTTTCTTTTAGCAGATTTTCTTTAGCAGTACGAGTTGGTGAAAAATGAAAGTCAGAAACTCGACCCGTAACTTGTCTGTTTATTTCTTCAGGAAATGGAGACCATTTATTGTATGTTCTCAAACCTGCTTCAATATGACAAACTTTGGACTGATTATAAAATGCAGCGATACTCGTTGCCATTGTCGTTGAGGTATCACCGTGCACAAAAACATAGTCTGGATTAAACGATTCCAGTATAGTTTTAAGCTCAACAATTATAGTAGCCGTAAGTGTATATAGGTTTTGATTGGGTTTCATAAGATCCAAATCAAAATCAGGAGTGATTTCAAAAAAGTCTAGTACTTGATCTAACATCTCTCGATGTTGTGCCGTAACACAAACTTTTGTTTCAAATTGTGATGGATACTTTTTAAATTCGGTCACCAATGGAGCCATTTTAATAGCTTCAGGTCGTGTCCCAAAAACAATCAGAATCTTCTTCATTAATTTCAATAGTTAGTTAGCATTTCGCTTAAAGCAATTTTCCAATCTCTAATACTGACTTTAAACTCCTCCTCTACTTTTTTTGTATCCAAAACACTATATAGTGGTCTTTGAGCAAGAGTAGGATAATGAGCTGTAGTTATAGGAGAAAGAGTAATATTAATACTTTTAATTTCAAATATGGTTTTGGCAAAATCAAACCAGGTTGTTTCTCCTTTATTACCAAAATGATAAGTTCCGGAATTAGCCTTAGACAATTTAGGGAAAATTTCTACTAAAACTGCTGCTAAATCCAGAGCACTGGTTGGATTTCCTATTTGATCATTTACTATTGTTAATGCTTCTCTTTCTCCTGCAAGACGAAGCATTGTTTTTAAAAAATTATGCCCAAAAGGGCTGTATAACCAGGATGTTCTTATGATCCAATATTGATTTAATTCTCCATTAATAATAGATTGTTCTCCAGCCAGTTTCGAAGCACCATATACAGTTCTTGGGTTTGTAGTGTCATCTGGGTGATATGGGTTCCTTTTATTACCATCAAAAACATAATCTGTCGAAATATGAACCAATCCAATAGTTTCATTTTCACAGGCTTTAACAAGGTTTTGCACTCCCTTCTCATTAATCAAAAAAGCAAGATCCCTTTCATTCTCGGCTTGATCTACCTTTGTATAAGCCGCAGTATTAAGAATGTAATCCGGTTGGTATTTCTGAATTGCATTTTTAACTGCTGTATAATTTGTAATATCTAACTCCTTTTTGTCTAAAAAAACAAATGTCAGATGCTCATCCTTATCTTTAAATAATTGAAGAGCATTACCTAATTGACCGGAAGCTCCTGTGACCAGTATTTTTATATGGGGATCTATTTTAGTCAAGGCCTGGTTTAAAGTATTTTGATCAGCTCTTTGAGATTTGGGTGTTCCTTATCTCTATCCGAAAGAATAAAATCCTGAGCTTCCAGATACCAATTGATATCAAGTTCAGGATCATTATAATTAAGCCCTCGCTCACTTTCCTTATTATAATAGTTATCACATTTATAAGAAAATATTGCCGTGCTACTTAATGTCAAAAATCCATGAGCAAAGCCGCGAGGTATAAATAATTGTTTTTGATTTTGAGCGTTCAAAATAAGTGAAAATGACTTTCCAAAGGTCAACGAAGATTTTCTAAGATCAACAACAACATCCAGTACTTCTCCATGAATTACACGTACCAACTTTGCCTGAGCATTTTCTCCGACTTGAAAATGAAGCCCTCTTAATACACCAAATCTCGATTTAGATTGGTTATCCTGTACGAAGTTAGGCTTTAAACCTGTTTTTTCGTGAAACTGTTTCTCATTATAGGATTCAAAAAAATAACCACGTCCATCGCCGTGAATTTTAGGTTCGCAGATCACTAAATCTTTAAAAGCTGTTTTAATGATTTCCATTATAATTGTGCAATATAATTTGCGTAACTACCCTTTCCATACTTAGGTATACTCATTTTGAGTTGATCATATGATATCCAATTCATCTTATAAGCAATCTCTTCTAAACAACTTATCATGCGACTCTGATTACGTTGAATGACTCTTATAAATTCTGTAGCATCATCAAGAGCTTCTACTGTTCCCGTATCAAACCAGGTCATCCCTCTACTCATCACTCCTACCTTAAGATTTCCTCTTTTAAGGTATTCCTGATTTATAGCAGTAATCTCCTTTTCTCCACGAGCAGAAGGTTGAATTTCTTTTGCAATTGCTACCACATCATTGTCATAAAAATATAACCCGGGTACTGCATAGTGTGATTTTGGTGCTTCAGGCTTTTCCTCTATTGATAAGGCATTATAATCATCATCAAAGGTCACTACACCGAAACGTTCCGGATCTCTAACAGGATATGCAAATATAGTAGCGCCATTTACTGTTGTTTTACTTTGCAACAAACGACTTAATCCATTTCCATAAAAAATATTATCCCCTAAAACCAGACAAACTTTATCGGTTCCAATAAAATCTTCTCCTATAATAAAGGCTTCGGCAAGTCCATTAGGCTCATCCTGAATAGCATAAGAAAATGAACACCCCAGATCACTTCCATCTCCTAGTAATTTCTTGAATAACCCTTGATCCTTAGACATAGTAATGATCAAAATATCTCTGATTCCGGCTAGCATTAAAGCCGATAAAGGATAATATATCATAGGTTTATCATAGACAGGAAGCAGTTGTTTACTTACCGCAATGGTAAGTGGATACAATCGGGTACCAGCGCCTCCAGCAAGAATAATCCCTTTCATTGTTTATACATTTTTTGATAGTAATCTTGATAAGTTCCAGAAGTTACGTGCTGCAACCAATCTTTATTGGCAAGATACCAATCTATTGTTAAACGTAATCCTTCTTCAAAAGTAACTGATGGCTCCCAGTCCAATCTAGATTTAATCTTGGAAGCATCTATGGCGTATCGTTTGTCATGTCCGGGACGATCCTTTATAAAATGAACTAGAGATCTTGAGGTATTAGGCTTTCGCGAAAGCTTCTCATCCATTATATCGCACAATAAATACACTAAGTCGATATTCTGCCATTCATTAAATCCTCCAATATTATAGGTCTCGCCCAAAATTCCTTTATGAAAAACGGTATCAATCGCTCGGGCATGATCTATAACATATAACCAATCTCTCGTATATTTTCCATCACCATATACAGGCAATGGCTTATTATTAATAATATTATTAATGAATAAGGGAATTAATTTTTCAGGAAAGTGATTTGGGCCATAATTGTTGGAACAATTTGAAATTAGTACTGGGAGTTTATATGTTTCTCCATAGGCCCTCACAAAATGATCTGCTCCTGCTTTTGATGCTGAATATGGTGAATTGGGTGCATAAGCCGTAGCTTCTGTAAACAAACCCTCTTCATCCAGACTCCCATAGACTTCATCTGTACTAATATGATAAAACAGTTTATTTTCAAAAGCATCCCCCCAACTATTTTTACAAGCTTCCAAAAGATTCAACGTCCCTATGATATTCGTTTTAACAAAAGCAAGTGGATCAAGAATAGAACGATCTACATGAGATTCTGCAGCAAGATGTATAACGCTTTCAAAAGCATATTTCTTAAACAACACCTGCAGTCGTTCGGCATTATTAATATCTGCTTTTATAAAGGTATAGTTAGATGCATTTTCAACATCGCGTAGATTCTCCAGATTTCCTGCATAGGTCAACGCATCCAGATTAAATATGTGATACTCCGGATATGATGTAACCATTCTACGTACTACATGAGATCCTATAAAACCGGCACCACCTGTAATGAGAATATTCATTATAATTTACCGTTTACTTCGATTTCAAGCACTCCTTTAACATCATATATTATACTTTTAGGAGTTCTAAATTGAGCCAAATCTAAATCCAAAAATTCCTTATGAGCTACTGTTAATACAATAGCGTCAAATGTTGTATTTGGAGCTTTGTCAATGGTGCTTAAACCATACTCTTTATATACTTCTTCTGGTTCTGCCCAAGGATCATAAATGGTTATATGAATACCGTAATCTTCTAAGTGTTTTACAACATCAACAACCTTCGTATTTCGCACATCAGGGCAATTTTCTTTAAATGTTATTCCTAATAAAAGAACGTTTGCTCCAGTAATTTTTATATCATGCTGAAGCATTAATTTAACTACTTCTGCTGCTACATAACTTCCCATACTATCATTAAGTCGTCTTCCTGAAAGGATAATTTCTGGATGATAACCTAATTCCTGAGCGCGTTGTGCCAGATAGTATGGATCTACCCCAATACAATGACCTCCAACAAGTCCTGGTTTAAAAGGAAGGAAATTCCACTTGGTACCAGCGGCCTTCAAGACATCTTGTGTATCGATATCCATAAGGTTAAAAATCTTTGCTAGCTCATTTACAAAAGCAATATTGATATCTCGTTGTGAGTTTTCAATAACCTTTGCAGCTTCTGCAACTTTTATAGTTGGTGCGAGATGAGTTCCAGCTGTAATTATAGAAGCATATAATTGATCTATACGTTCTCCTATTTCTGGTGTGCTACCAGACGTGACTTTTAATATTTTATCTACAGTATGTTCTTTATCACCAGGATTAATACGCTCTGGAGAGTATCCAACATAAAAATCCTTATTAAAAATAAGTCCACTCACTCTTTCTAAAATTGGCACACATTCTTCTTCCGTCGCGCCTGGAAAAACAGTACTCTCATAAATTACAATGTCTCCCTTTTTGAGTACCGAACCTACTGTTTCACTAGCCTTATATAATGGTGTAAGAACTGGTCTATTGTTTTTGTCAACTGGAGTAGGTACTGTTACAATAAAAACAGAACAAGAATGGAGGTCTTCGATAGAGGTCGAACAAAATAATCCTATATCTTCTGTATTTTCCGATTTAAGGACTTCCTGTAAAAGTTTATCAGAAATCTCTAATGTAGTATCTACCCCCCTATTTAATTCAATAATTCTTTCCTCATTTATATCAAAACCTACAGTATTATATTTTGTTGCAAAAAGTCTTGCTAGCGGTAATCCTACATATCCTAATCCTATGACACCAATTTTAGTGCTACTCATGTATTCAAAAATTTATTTTATTCGTTGGTTTCCAAATGGTATTAACGTAAATTATTCCAATACCAGTCTATAGCTTCTTCTAATCCTGATTTTATAGTATGTTTTGGGTTATATCCTAATAATTGTTTTGCTCGTTCTACAGATGCTAAAGAATGTGGGACATCACCTACTCGTTCAGGTCCATAAATTACTGAAATATCTGAAATTTTCTGATCATAGGAGGTTAATAACTCTTTCAATATGACAAACAATTCATTAAGTGTTGTACGTTCTCCATGAGCAACATTATATATCGTATTTAAACTTTCTTCTTTTTCCGACAGCATGGCACGTATATTCATCTGTATTACATTATCTATATATGTAAAATCTCTTGAAAAACTGCCATCTCCATTGATTACAGGAGATTTGTGTCTAACTAATTGAAGTATAAATTTAGGAATTACCGCAGCATATGCTCCTTTAGGATCCTGCTTAGGTCCAAAAACATTAAAATATCGTAACCCAATACAATCCAAACCATATGTTTTATGGAAAACGTCTGCATATAATTCATTGACATACTTTGTTATAGCATATGGAGAAAGTGGTTTGCCAATATGATCTTCTTCTTTTGGTAATTCTTTATTGTCTCCATAAGTGGATGAGCTTGCTGCATAAACAAAACGTTTTATTTTTGCGTCTCTTGCAGCAACGAGCATATTTAAAAACCCATCTACATTAACAGCATTACTAGTAATGGGATCATTGATTGATCTAGGAACTGAACCAAGTGCTGCCTGATGTAAAACATAATCCATTCCTCTTACCGCATTATTACAAACATTTTCATCTCTTATATCCCCTTCAACAAAAGAGAAATTGTGGTGTTCTACAACCTTATCCAAATTCTTAATGTATCCCGTAGACAAATTATCTAAACAAGTCACAATAGCACCATGATCAATAAGAAATTCACATAAATTTGCGCCTATAAAACCAGCTCCACCAGTAACTAATATTGAAGCATTTTTTAATTGTGAAAGGAAAGTATCGGTCATTTATTATCTTTAAAAACAACCATACAAATATAGGTTTTCTTAAAGATGTATAGGATAAAAATTTTCTCATTGTATTTTGATAATATTGACCAAAAAATCCAAAATATTTATGTCGCAAAAACAAGTTATAAGTGTGTAAATCAAAAAAGAACAAATACCTAACAGTCAATTTACAAAGCTATTAGACCATTCAAGTCAACGCATATTAACTATTGATCAATTAATTACGTAGGAATATTCAGCAATGATCTAATCTATTGGTATTTATAGGAATAATTCCTATGTTCATGCAATAACAAATTCCAAAAATGGTCAATACTGTTCAAAAACGGGATTTTCTTCTTTGTGGTACTTAAAAAAATATGGTTTTATACCAAATCATAAATGACAACTTTGAACTTTCCATTATAGCACCTCTACGTAATGATGTTCTTGAATTACAAGACTTGCATTGGTAGCTCCATTTATTAATTAGTCAGTAATGATCTGTACTCTGACAGCGCTTACAAATAACACCTTGTTTGTCCCGTTGTTCTTTAAAATTTAATCGACAACTCTTTTCGTCGGCAAATTGTACTCCTAAAAAAATATATTCATGTATAAATAGCTTAAATTCAATATAATATACGAAAACTATTCTAGTTCAAGATTACTTGTAGACATACAATGATTGACTCTCAAATACTTGATATAAGAAATATTTCAAAGAAAAATTTCAAATACAAACGATAAATTATATTATATTTCGATGTTAACAATAAAACTACAATTATTATGAAAAT
>CAZPTJ010000057.1:0-15066 GCA_964589085.1 uncultured Flavobacteriaceae bacterium
GTATTAAAAGCTTTAAAACCTGTTTGTTCTAAATCTTTATACAAATGTGTTAATTTACAATACAATACTAATTTCTGGAATAAGAAAAAACGATTATTTTTTCAGTTTTATATAATTCTCAGATCGGGAATGATGCCCATTTTCGTCGATTTCTATTTGTTGATATCGTATGCCATCCATGACGAGTTCAAAACGGAATACCTGAGTGGTATCCATAATCTTCATCATAGGGCCTGAAGCATATTCCAGACGTTCCTCCAGAATGCCATCCTTTACGATATAGGTCCCAAATCCGAACCATTCATTGGCATCTGCAGGATCGTGACGTGTCCACATCACACGTCCTTGACTGTATATTTTAACCTGGCGATATCCATTCTCATTGTAAAGAGTATCAATGACCATATCGTTTTCATATAAAAATTGATGTTGTAATTCCCAAACACCTTCTAGGGTTTTGGGATTTTCGAGTGGTTTTTGAACAGATGTGAATAGGGCAGTAAACCCTAATAATGCAACACACCCTATAACGGTTAAAGCTTTCATAGTGTATGGATTTTAGAAGTTGCGGCGTTGACTATGCTTAAGTTACAAAAAATAACAATAGCTTAGACATTTAGGCTTGTCTATTATGAGATATAAGAGGCGGTTTCTTATATTTGCAAGCCATTTTCGGGTAGTAGCTTAGTCCGGTTAAAGTGCTGGTCTGGGGGACCAGAGATCGGAGGTTCGAATCCTCTCTACCCGACATTAAAACACCTTGTTTAAGGTGTTTTTTGTTTTTAGAGCATAGGCGTTTGTTACTCCTTTAAGGCTTGAATCTTCTGGGCTCCGATTATTTATTTTATTTTTTTTTATCAAACTCGGTCTTGCTCTATAAGGGTTGGAGTTAGGCACAAATCCTTATCTTTATTTCATACATTTGGAACTACATCTTTTTCTAACTCATTCTTTTGAAAACATTTATTAAACTTTTCGTTTTTGTGCTTTTGTTTGATATTGTCGTCAGAATGCTTTTAGGAGTTTTTTCAGGAGGAGGAGGGATTTTTGGACTGCTTATGGAGCTCTTAGATACGGCTAGCAATCTTCCCTTAAAGGTCATTGATCCTACATATCCGTATTATACAAACTATACGTTGAGTGTCGTTGTTGGTATTATTGTATTGAATACCTTTTTGCAAACCATATTTATTTTTAGCTTATTAAAGCTATTGCGAAAGTTGAATTAAAAACCCTTCTTTTTTGTTAAGCAGTTTAGTTTCTTGGGCAAGGATCTATCAAATCATTTTAAAAATCACACCCCTTCGGCAACGGCTGTTCTTTGGCTAAATCCAGAGCAAAATCTTCTGGCAGTTCTGTACTTCTAAAACTGCTGGTTATACTTCCTTGATGACCCAAACGACTATAGCCCGTGTTATTCATATGTACCCGGATATAGTATTCCTGATCTTTATCGAGTTGTACTTTATTGGCACCGCGTACAAAGGGTTGTTCCTCGACATGGCTATGACTTAGGATACGGCGATACACCAGTTTACCTTCTGGGGTAACAATTTCCCACCAGTCTGCATATTGAGTACATCCGGTATCAGGACTGGCAATACCTATACGGACGGTATAGAAATCTTCTCCGTACTTTCCACGTATATCTACACTGGTTAATCGGGCTTCCTGAGCTATAGTAATCATACTTAGGCAAAGAAAAAAGAAGGTGTATGCAAGTGCTTTCATAGGTCTATTGTTTTTGAAGTACTAAAGTAGTCATATACCTTAGATCCTGTACGTTTGTTGTTTTAATAGGTTCCAGAAGTTGGAAGCCATGTTTTTTCTGTAGGGTGATAATATGTTTTGGCGTGAGTAAAAAACGTTTGCTACCATCGGCTAGAGCATAACAACCGTCTTCCAAGTGATGTATGGCCGCTGGATCTCCTATGGCAGAGGTCATCCGTATGAATAGAGTTCCTGAGGATTTAAGCACCCGTAAAAGTTGTTCAAGCATCTGGATAAAATGAGCTTCTCCCTTTGCAAAATGGAGGACAGCCGTACAGATGATATGGTCAAAATGATTAGAGGCAAAAGCCAAGTCTGCGATTTCTTCTATGAGAAATTGAATAGCCGCTTTAGGATAGTTGGCTTTAACTTGAGCAATGGCTTCTGGATTCGTATCAACTCCCCAGATGTCAAAGTTGTTTTTATAAAACCAATGCAGGTTTCTACCTTCCCTGCAACCTGCATCCAGGACGCGTTCACCAGAAGTATAACGTCCTTTAAGTATCTGATCAATGAGATAAATGTCTGTATTGCCTATATGTTCCAGAAGGGTTGACACGATAGGTTAAAAAGGGTTTGTGATAATTTTCATAAAAAGACTTTGCGATTGGTTACTTCTATATTGTATTATTTTTTAAATAATGACTAGAAGAGTTTACTCTTCGCTAATAGCTTTGACCTCTTCTTCGGTAACAATTTTTTAGAAATGACAAACAGAAAGTTTTGGGAATTTAATGCTAGGTATTTTATTAAATTTCCAGAACAACCACCTCAACGATTTCCTGTTTCATGCGTCTGAACTCCTAATTCTGAACACCTAATTCTTGTTTTGCTACTCTTTTGTAATGGCTTTGACCTCTTCTTCTGTAACGATCTTGTCGCTGCTATTACCCCAGTTATTTAGGATATAATTCATAACATCGGCAACTTCATCTTCATAGAGTCCCAGATTTGCCATTGTGCTATTATAGGTTTTTCCGTTGACCTGTATTTCGCCGGTTTGGCCATACTTTACGACTCGTATGGAGGCCTCGCGACGATCTTCTGTCAGCCAGTCTGACTTGGCGAGTGGTGGGAATACATTAGGAACGCCTTGTCCTTGTCCCAGATGACAGACAGCACAATTTTCATCATATACGGTAGCGCCTCTTTTCATACTCTCAGCTAGAGGATCCTGATTGCCATAGATGGATGTTGTTTTATCAGCTTTCGCGAAAGCGTATAAGGTAACAACCGCTACAATTCCAAAAATAATTTTGCTTAGTTTCATTTTTTGACAAGTTTTAAAATTCCTTTTCCTTCCACACCGACATAGAGATAGCCATCAGGTCCCATCACCACATTACGAACGCGACCAACATTTTCCAATAGCTTCTCTCTACGAATAACCTTATCCTCTTCAAGGATTAGACGTTCTAAATATTGAAACTTTAATGAACCGGCAAAAATATTACCGTTAAGTTCTTTTTCTTTAGCTCCTTTTCCAAAGGCCATTCCGCTAGGAGCAATAGAAGGTACCCAATAATATACAGGTTGTTCCATGCCATCTTTTTCGGTAATCTCTGTAAAACTAGTACCGCTATAGTTAATACCATAAGAGATTACAGGCCATCCAAAGTTTTTGCCAGCTTGTATCGCGTTTATTTCATCTCCGCCACGCGGCCCATGTTCATGAACCCAGATGGCACCAGATTTAGGATGAACGGCCATACCTTGAGGATTGCGATGTCCATATGAATAAATAGCAGTCTTAGCGCCAGCTTTATTAACAAAAGGATTATCCTTAGGAATACTGCCATCATCGTGAAGGCGATAGATTTTTCCGCCATCACGCGTAATGTCTTGTGGATTTTCATCGCGTGCACCGCGATCACCTATAGAGAAATACACATAGTTATCGGTATCAAAAGCAATACGAGAACCAAAGTGGTGTCCTCTACGGGTATTTGGACCTGCTTTATATAAGGTTTCTGTATTGACAAGATTATTATCTTTTAATTGAGCTCGTATCAAAGCGGTATTTCCGCCTTCACCTTCACCATCGGTTGAAGAATAGGTAAAATAGATCCATCCATTCTTTTTAAAGTCAGGATGCAAGCGTACATCGAGTAAACCACCTTGATTACGATTGAATACTTTGGGGCCGCCACTTATTTCTGTTTTTTGACCATCTTTAAAGTGGATAATGGTACCATCTTTTTCAGTAATTAACATGGACTGATCAGGCATAAATGCCAGACCCCAGGGATTAGTAAGTGCTGGGACAATGACCTCATAACTATAGTCGGCGTTGGGGACAATAAGCACGTCGTTGGGACGTGTTTCCTGTGCGCAAGCAACTATGGTTATAAAGCAGAAAGTAACAAGCGGGAATAGATAGTTTTTCATAGTAACGCAAATAAAAATGTTAAACCTTAAGAGATCATCAAGGTTAAAAAAGGATGATTGTCAAAAAGCTCATAAAAGTAACTATTATTCCTTAAATTTAGGCTGTTAAAATGATACGATCAAGATGATTGCTTTCGTTTATAACTTTATAAGATTTCATAATAAGTTCTGCGTAAGTTTTAGGTGCAAAAACCTACTTTTATACGCAATTAATTTAAGCTTGTCAAAGCTTGTCAAATAAAACTAAAATGGCAATTGAACGAATTAAATGTCTGATTATAGGATCTGGTCCTGCAGGGTATACAGCTGCTATTTATGCAGCTCGAGCTGATCTTAAACCGATAATGTATACAGGAATGGAACCTGGAGGTCAGTTAACCACAACAACTGAAGTCGATAACTTTCCTGGATATCCAGAAGGTATCGATGGACCTACAATGATGGTACAGTTACAACAGCAGGCAGAGCGTTTTGGAACTGAAGTACGTATTGGAATGGTAACATCGGTAGATTTTAGTGATGAAGTAGGAGGGATTCATAAGGTAACTGTTGACAATAAGACTGAAATAGAAGCAGAAACCGTTGTTATTTCAACTGGAGCTTCTGCAAAATATTTAGGGATACCATCTGAACAAAAGTTACGTGGAGGTGGAGTTTCTGCTTGTGCGGTTTGTGATGGATTCTTTTATAAGGGACAAGATGTGGCTATTGTGGGTGCAGGAGATACTGCGGCAGAAGAAGCTACTTATCTGGCTAATATTTGTAATCACGTGACTATGCTGGTACGTAAGGATTATATGCGTGCATCTAAAGCGATGCAACATCGTGTGAACGCTAAAGAGAATATTACCGTATTATATAATACGGAAGTTGATGAAGTAATAGGAGAGCAGGTTGTAGATGGTTTACGTATGGTAAATAATCAGACAGGAGAGAAAAAAGATATTGAGATTACCGGATTGTTTATAGCAATAGGTCATAAACCAAACACAGATATCTTTAAAGGGCAGTTGGATATGGATAGTACTGGGTACTTAATTACCGAAGGAAAATCTACTAAGACCAATAGACCAGGCGTTTTTGCCAGTGGAGATGTGCAGGATAAAGAATATCGTCAGGCAGTAACAGCTGCGGGAACAGGATGTATGGCAGCACTAGACGCAGAACGTTATCTGGCTGAAATAGAAAGCGCAGTCGAAGCCTAACAGGAAATAATTTGAGCTATAGGAAGAAAAAGCCTGCTTAAAAAGTGGGCTTTTTTATTTTGATAGAAGTCGTAATAATCTACGACATAAAATATAGCCAAAATATGAAAAGCCTAAAAGTAGAAACATGCTGAATGTAACACCTATAAACTCAAATATTCTAGCCATTGATCTATCGTACGTCTGGTGTGATGGATCTCCATCTAGGGTATAGATAAAACCTGTTATAACAGAGGCAACTAATAGTAAGTTTAGCAGAATCTTTTTATGATTCATAACTCAGAAAACTAATTAATAAACTTTAGGGGATGCTGTAAATATACAAGTTTATTTTTAAGTCAATACTATCAAGGATTTAGTTGTAACATTTTTATAAATCAATCTACTAATTCATCGTATTTTTATAACCTTTTATCGTATTTTATCTAATAAAAAATAATTTTTTATGTCATTAACTCCTTCAAATATGCTTCCTCTAGGAACGAAAGCACCAGACTTTAAATTAATAGATACTATTACAAATCAATTATGTCAACTGGATGATATTAGAGGAGATCGAGGTACAGTAGTTATGTTTATTTGTAATCATTGTCCTTTTGTAAAACACGTCTTTGATGAGATTGTGCGTGTGGCCAATGACTACCGGATATTGGATTTTGGTTTTGTGGCGATAAGTAGCAATGATGTGGAGAAGTATCCGGATGACGGTCCTGCCCTTATGTGGAAAACTGCACGAAAACATAATTTTACTTTTCCGTATCTGTATGATGAAACACAGGAAATTGCAAAAGCCTATGATGCTGCCTGTACACCTGATTTTTATGTTTTTAATAATAGGCTGGACTTAGTATATCGAGGGCAGCTAGATGATAGTAGGCCAGGTAATGGAATCCCAGTTAATGGACGTGATCTTAGAGAAGCATTGGACAATGAGTTCAATAGCAGATCACAAAATACAGTTCAAAAACCGAGTATAGGATGCAATATTAAGTGGAAGTAATACTGTATTGCTTTTAAGAAAGTGTTTGCCTGCCTAAGAAATATAGGTTACTTTAGGGCAAAGCTTTCATCCCGTTGGAAATCATAGAAAACTTTAGAATTCTTGACATCATCGATATTATATTGGTGGCTACACTGTTGTACTATGTGTATAGATTAGTGAAGGGTACTGTTGCTATCAACATTTTTATAGGCATCGTTGTAATTTACCTGATATGGCAGCTCACTGTATTGCTTAAAATGGAAATGTTGAGTACCATTTTAGGGCAATTTATAGGTGTGGGAATGTTTGCTTTGATTGTTGTTTTTCAACAAGAGATTCGCAAGTTTTTATTACTTATAGGAAGTACCAATATTAGCGGTACAAAGGGGGTGTTTAAAAATCTCAATTTTCTTAGAAAAGATGATAGTTTACAATTGGATGTGAATGCATTGTTACTGGCCTGTTATAATATGAGTACTTCAAAAACGGGCGCTCTTATTGTCATACGTAGAACGACGAGTCTTGATTTTGTAAAAGAATCTGGAGATGCTATGCGTATTGAAGTAAATCGACCTATTGTCGAGAGTGTGTTTTATAAGAATTCAACCTTGCATGATGGGGCGATGATTATTGAAGATAATTTTATAACTGCAACGCGTGTTATTCTTCCTGTTTCACAAGAACATTCCATACCCAAGCGTTTTGGTTTACGTCATAAAGCCGCTATAGGGATTACAGAAAAAACTGACGCACTTGCTCTAGTTGTAAGTGAAGAAACAGGACAATTGAGTTATATTAAAAATGGAGATTTCATTCTCTTTAAGGACAATGACGAATTACTAGAATTGCTGACTAAAGATCTAAGCTAACTAACGATACCATGACTGAGGAAGTCGCAAAACAAGACCAGGGCAATAAACCTAAAAAAGAAAAAAAGAGAGAGTTATTGGAAATTACCGATGCTTGTAAAAATTGTGGTCAGTCATTATTGTTGGATCAACAATTCTGTCAGGGATGTGGCGCAAAACGAATGTATAATAGATTAAACTGGTCCAATCTATTTGAAGATTTTGCAGATCGTTTCCTGAATGTGGAGAATCATTTTTTTAGAACGTTTGTCGCTTTATTTAAACGTCCGGAAGATGTTATCGATGGTTATGTTAACGGAACACGTAAAAAGTATATTTCTGCTTTTGGATATTTTACTATTGCAGTTACTATTGCAGGTATTTATGCTTTTATTTTACAGCAATGGTTTTTGGATGATATGATAGCGGCTCAGTCTAGTCTCATGCCTGAGCAGGAAATGCCTCAATGGCAAATAGAGTTCAATAAAAAAATATTTGAGTATACATTTAAGTATACGACATTAGTTTATTTTCTTACCATTCCATTAATGGCTATTATGTCTAGAACCGTTTTCTGGAATTATAAGAAGTACAATTTTGTAGAGCATATTGTCATTTATCTCTATGGATATTCACAAGTAGCCATGGTATCTGCGGTGTTGCAGCTTGTTTTTATTAAAGTACATTTTATGTTATTGGCTATCAGTGTGCTTTCTATCTTTTGGAATATAGGGTACTTTACCTATGTCCTTAAACGTATTTTTAAATTACGTCTGGATCAAATTATACTAAAAACACTTTTGTTTATTTTACTTGGCGGTGTGTTAATCTTTGGATTAGGAATTATTATTGGTATCATTGGCACTATGTCTGGGTGGTTTGATGGATTTAATGAAATAATAAAACAACAGCAAGAAATACAAAAAGCAATACGTGACAGTGTACAAAGTGATACTGCAAAAATGCTAATCGAAACAGTAAAAGATACACTAAGATAGATTCATTTTTATAAGTAAATATTCCATTGGCTAAAATAAAAACTAGAGGAAGGCAGTTTGAATATTATCTCCAGCGAGCGTTATGGATTCTTATAAGTTGGGTACTTATTTATATAAGTATTTTTCTTTTTGAGTATATGACCTTAAAAAGTTATAATGCACTTACTTCAGAATATGATTTGTGGTTTCAATTTACCCGACGTCTAATTATTGCTGTAACTTCTGGCTTAATAGGCGGCTTACTTACTATTAATTTGATGGATTATTGGTTGCGTAAGTATGCTTTTTGGAAAGCGCTCTTGCTCATTTCTATTACATATATTATTACGGCTATTGGAATAAGCACTTTAGGAGGCTATTACTATATTCAACAATATGAAGAGGGAAACTTGAATATTGCTGGTATTAAAGAACAAGCGATTATGCTTTTGGGTGATTGGCAATTTTTAAAAGAGCTGATCATTTGGTTTTTTATCGTTATAGGAACATTGATTGTCCAAATGGTTAATGATAAATATGGTCCTGGGGTTTTTAAAGATTACTTGTTAGGGCATTATTTTATGCCTAAAGGAGAACGCCGCATTTTTATGTTTGCCGATATTAAAAATGCTACAGGTATTGCAGAAGTTTTAGGAGAGCAACGTTATTTTAATTTTTTGAAGCATTTCTTTAATGATATTGCTCCCGCTATTATGCAAACTAGAGGTGAGGTATATCAATATGTAGGTGATGAAGTAGTCGTTACCTGGAAAATGAAGAATGGCCTTAAAAAATCAAATGCGCTACATTGTTTCTATCTGATGAAGGCTATTTTGGAACGAAAACGAACGGCCTATATCCAAAAGTTTGATGTTTTTCCTGAGTTTAAAGTGGGATTTCATTATGGATCAGTTACGGTAGGCGAACTTGGCAAAATAAAACGAGATATTGCTTTTAGCGGCGATGTGCTTAACACTACTGCCCGTATTCAAAGTATCTGTAACGCTAAAGGTGTAGATAACCTAGCTTCAAAATCATTTGCAAACCTCCTTGTCAAGCTTCCTGAAGGAGTGACAAAAAGAGAGCTAGGAGCAGAACTATTAAAGGGTAAAGCAGGAACTATAGAATTAGTTACTTTTGAAAAAGAGATATAAGACTATGCCGTTTCTGCCATAAACTGGACTTCATATAGGTTTCTATAATATCCATTTTCTTTCTTAAGCAAATCGGTATGTGTACCTTTCTCTACAATCTTACCTTTTTCCATTACTATGATCTGGTCTGCTTTTTTAATCGTTGCCAGACGATGTGCAATAATAATAGAAGTACGCCCTTTGGTGATCTTGTTAATCGCTTTTTGGATCAATTGTTCGCTATAAGAATCTACCGAAGAGGTAGCCTCATCTAATACTAATATAGAAGGATTGCTTACATAGGCTCTTAAAAAAGCAATAAGTTGTCGCTGTCCGCTTGAGAGCATGGCGCCACGTTCCTTTACATTATAATGATAACCACCCGGAAGACTGGAAATGAATTGATGCACTCCTATAGCTTTTGCAGAAGCAATAACTTGTTCTTCAGTAATATCCGCATTTTTAAGTGTGATATTGTGTAATATAGAATCGGCAAACAAGAAAACATCCTGTAATACAACAGCAATGTGATCTCTCAGGCTCTTTAAGGACATATCTTGAATAGCCAATTGATCAATACAAATAGTTCCTTTGTCTATTTCATAGAAGCGACTCAGGAGATTGATAATTGTAGATTTTCCTGCACCAGTAGCCCCTACAATAGCTATGGTTTGTCCCTGAGATGCCTCAAAAGAGATACCTTTTAATACCTCTTCTCCCTGAACATAGCTAAAATGTACATCTTTAAAAGCAATAGCTCCTTTTACCACAGCAGGTTCTTGTTTTCCCGTATCTTTTATAGTAGATCGTGTATCAAGAATACCAAAAACACGATGGGCGGCAACCATTCCCATTTGGAGCGTATTGAATTTATCTGCTATCTGACGCAATGGGGTGAAGAGCATACTGATGTATACAATAAACCCAGTGACCGTTCCTATAGTCATACCATAAGATTCTGCCGCCGCCATAAGCCCCCCATAATAAGCAACAAGACCAATAGTTATTGAAGTACATATTTCTGCTACCGGAAAAAAGATAGAATTATACCATACCGTTTTATTCCAGGCGCTCATATGCTTTTTATTGATATCACTAAATTTCTTGTGTTCTATCGCTTCACGCGAAAATATTTGAACAATTTTCATTCCAGTCAACCGTTCCTGAACAAAGGAATTAAGGTCGGCAACCTGCGTACGTACCTCCTCAAATGCTACTTTCATAGCACGTTGAAACAGTCTTGTGGCATATAGAATAATTGGAAAAACGGCTAGTACAATAAGTGTTAATCGCCAACTTTTAAAAAACATAAATCCTAAAACAACACCCATTTTTAATAAGTCTGCAATAATCATAAAAAGTCCCTGACTGAAAATACTTGCAATAGTTTCTATATCACCTACAGCTCTAGTGACCAGGCGTCCAACAGCCGAAGTATCATAATACTTCATTTTGAACCCAAGCATATGATTAAAGAGTTTAACCCGGATATCACGTATGACCTGTTGACCGATCCAATTGGAAAAATAGATAAACGTTAGTTGAAAGAGTACCTCTCCGATTAGGGCGATAAGCATTAATCCTAAGTAAAGAGTAAGATTATTATAGGACAATCCCCGAATACCTAAATCAATAGCATCTCCTAAAAAATAGGGACGTAATGCTGCACATATTGATAAAGAAACAGCTGCAAAGGCCGCCAGAAACAAGCGTTTACGATAAGGTAGAGCAAATTGCAGTAATCGCTTAAAGAGTTTAGTGTCAAATGCTTTTCCTTTACTATCACTCATTGATTGTGAAGATATTATGTGGATATAATACTTTTGTTAAGTATAATCCTTGAGCTGGGACAGAGGTCCCTGCATTGCTTCTTTTTTTACTTTGTATGACTCCGTGTATCCAGGATGGAGGTCGCTTTTCTAATCCTATTTCTAATAAAGTACCTACAATAGCACGAACCATGTTACGTAAAAATCGATCAGCTGTTATATGAAAATGCAATTGATCTCCTGAAACTTCCCACCTTGCTTCCTGGATAGTACAAAGGTAAGTTTTCACCTCGGTTTTTACCTTGCTAAAACATTTAAAATCTGTATGCGATTTGAGGATAACTGCTGCTTCATTCATAGCCTGTATGTTAAGTTTTGGCTTAAAATGGTAGGTGCTTCCATAGATAAAAGGATTTTTAACCGTACTTATTTTATAGATATAGGAACGCTGCGTTGCATCAAATCGTGCATGAGCGGTATCGATTACCGGAACAATTTCCTGTATGGCAATACTATGATCGAAATAACTATTTAATTGATGAACGAGTTTTTCTAATTCAGCTTTCGCGAAAGCATTTTCAATATCAAAGTGCGCCCACATTTGCAAAGCGTGAACACCCGTGTCTGTACGTCCCGCACCGGTTATTGCAATGGGGATACGCATAATAGTGGACAATGCTTTCTCTACTGTTTCCTGTACAGAAATATGCTCTGGCTGTCGTTGCCAGCCATAATATGGAGTTCCTAGATATGATAATGCTATAAAATAGCGCAAAGAGCTTTATTTTTGAAGTACAAATATACACTTTAGAAAAGCTCTGGAGGTTATAAGAAAAGCTACTTAAAGAAGCCTTTAAAATATAATTTTTTGAAAAAAATCCTATTACTCAGTGATACCCATGGATATATTGACGACCATATATTGACACATGCAAAACAAGCAGATGAGGTTTGGCATGCAGGAGATATTGGTAGTCTAAGTGTTACAGATGCATTACAGTCAATAAAACCTTTAAGAGCTGTCTATGGAAATATTGATGATACAACCATTAGACAAGAATTCCCTTTGAATAATCGATTTGATTGTGACGGAGTAGATGTATGGATTACGCATATTGGAGGATATCCGGGAAGGTATACTCCTGCAATACGCGATGACATTCGTGCGAACCCTCCAAAACTTTTTATTTGTGGACATAGTCATATCTTAAAAGTAATGCCAGATAAAAAACTGGGATTACTACATATGAATCCTGGGGCAATTGGAAAGCACGGTTTTCATAAAGTACGAACGATGCTGCGATTTACAATAGCAAAAGGTAATATAGATAATCTGGAAGTTATAGAAATGCCTAGATGAAAAGGGTCAACGTACTATAAATAAAAAAAGCCCTTTATCTTCACAAAGGGCTTTCCACTAATATACTAAGAATTATAGGTCTATCGCAATCGATCAACAGATTTTACAAGATTTTCGTCCCGCTTAATAGCCTTATTTGCTAAGGCGATTAAAACGATAGAAATAAGCGGAGTGATCATCCCAATACCCTTCTCGGGAGCCGCCGCTCCTCCAGATAAGATTTGTGATTGATATACCAATACACCTAATAAAACAAAGTTTAATATGATATTTAAACGTCCTAAGACGAATTGATGTTGTCTCTTTTTATATAAAAATATGGTAATGATACTAAGAACAGCACTTCCTAGAAATAAACTTAATAAAACTGGCTTTTCTTTAGTATAGACGACAACTCCTTCGTTTGTTGAATACATAGAAATAAACCAGGGTACAACCGCAGAAACCAGAGCGGCCACAAAAAGATAAATACTTTGAATACGTTGAATCATAAATTTAAATCTACTAAAAGCGTAGTAACATTGTAATAGCGACCGCAAAAATAAAACTTCTTTTAAGACTAGACTTGGAAAAATTAAAAATAATATTGTATACTTGTACAGTCAAAAACGTAATTCACCTCTTGTGAGTTATATACTTGCCAAATATTATTGAATTCTTCTTTCGGTAGATTAACTCATTTCAACTTAATAATAACCTATTCTTGTTAATAGATGTTTGATATTTCAGAATTAAAATTAAAGAAGCTTCCTGAATTGCAGGATATTGCTAAAGAAATTAGCGTACCAAAGTTTCGTTCCCTCAAAAAATTAGATCTTATATATAAGATCCTTGACGTTCAGGCTGCTAACCCTAAGGTTGTTGAAACACCTAAGCAAGAAGCTCCTGCTGCCGCTGCTCCAGTTAAAGAAAAAGAGCCTCAAAAACAAAGGAATCAACAGCAACAAAAAGGGAGACGAAATCAACCTTCAGTCAATCAAAAAAACACAAAAGAGAATACTTCGGATAAGCAAAAAAATACGCCTAAACCGAAAGAAAAGGCAACCGAAGAAAAACCTAAAGAACAGAAAGAACAGCGTTCTAATAATGATAAACGCCCACAACATCGTAATCAAAACCAGAATAGTGGGAATAACCGGAATCAAAACAATAGAAATCAAAATAGCGGAAATAACCGCAATCAAAATAACAACCGTAACACCAATCACAATTCTCATGATAATAATGGGAATAAAGATAGAAGAAATAGATATCGTGAGCCGGATTTTGAATTTGAAGGTATTATAGAAAGTGAAGGTGTTTTGGATATCATGCAGGACGGCTATGGTTTCTTAAGATCTTCAGATTATAATTATTTGTCTTCACCAGATGATATCTATGTATCACAATCTCAAATCCGCCTTTTTGGTTTAAAGACAGGAGATACGGTTTTGGGTGTAATTCGTCCTCCTAAAGAAGGAGAAAAATATTTTCCTTTGATTAAGGTGAATAAAATCAATGGTCTTGATCCTAACATTGTTAGAGATCGTGTATCTTTTGAACACCTCACACCGCTTTTTCCAAGAGAAAAATTCAATATTGCTGAACGTCAGGCGAGTGTCTCCACAAGGGTGATGGACATGTTTGCACCTATAGGAAAGGGACAGCGTGGAATGATTGTTTCTCAACCCAAAACAGGTAAAACGATGTTGCTTAAAGATGTGGCCAATGCGATAGCGGCCAATCATCCTGAAGTATATCAGATGATTCTGCTTATCGATGAACGTCCTGAAGAGGTGACCGATATGCAACGTAATGTAAAAGGTGAAGTAGTAGCTTCAACCTTTGATAAAGAAGCTCACGAACACGTAAAAGTAGCTAATATTGTGCTTGAAAAAGCAAAGCGATTAGTAGAGTGTGGACATGATGTTGTTATTCTATTAGACTCTATTACTCGTTTAGCAAGAGCTTACAATACCGTACAACCTGCATCAGGAAAAATACTATCGGGAGGGGTTGATGCAAATGCATTACATAAACCCAAACGTTTCTTTGGAGCGGCACGTAATATCGAAAATGGAGGTTCGCTTTCCATTATCGCTACAGCACTTACCGAAACAGGTTCTAAAATGGATGAAGTGATCTTTGAAGAATTTAAAGGAACTGGTAATATGGAATTACAATTGGATCGTAATATTGCTAACCGTCGTATTTATCCTGCAATAGACCTTACTTCTTCTAGTACGCGTCGTGATGATTTATTGCATAGTGAAAATGTAATACAACGTCTATGGGTATTACGTAAATATCTTGCCGATATGAACCCTGTGGAAGCGATGGAATTTATGAGTGACCGTATTAAATCTACTAAAAATAATGAGGAATTTCTGATTTCAATGAATAGATAAGTTATTCCGTATAAATAAATTCTTGTTAAATAAGCCTCTTGATTTCAAGAGGTTTATTTATTTTATAGAAAATCTAAAAATTATGAAACTGGCCGTCTTTTCATTGCTCATGGTATTTAGTTATACCATTCAAGCTCAAAATATTCAATTTACAGATGTCCGTAATATTCAGGTTATAGGTAAGGCGGAGTTGGAGATCATACCGGATGAGATAAAAATAGAAGTGACGCTAAAAGAACGCTATTTA
>CAZPTJ010000058.1:0-14862 GCA_964589085.1 uncultured Flavobacteriaceae bacterium
TTACCTTCAAATACAGTTTGTTCATCCATCATTAAGCTGTAATTTATCATTAGCAATACAACCGTAGACCTGACCTTTTAATTTGTTCCCAGGATATGGTGAGTTTTTAGAACTACTCAGAATATGTTGCTTTTCAAAAATATAGGTGTTTTCGGGATTAAATAAAGTAATATTAGCCTTGACACCTTCACTAATCTCTGGTTGCGATATCCCAAATATAGAACGACCTGAGGTAAGTGTCTCAATCGTAGTTTCCAGGTCAACAACCTGAAGTAATGCGCCAAAAGCAGATTCTAATCCTATAGTTCCAAAAGCTGCATAATCAAATGCTGTCTTCTTTTGTTCAATATCCAATGGATTGTGATCAGAAGTCACCATGTCTATAGTGCCATCTTTTAAGCCTTGAACTAAGGCTTTACGATCTTCATCCGAGCGTAAGGGAGGTAATACTTTAAAATTAGTGTCAAAATCCTTTAAGACTTCATCCGTAAAGAAGAGCTGATCAACAGCAACACTACAACTTATCTTGAGTCCTTTTTGCTTTGCTGCTCTTATTAATTGAACTGATGCTGCAGTTGATATTGTTGGGATATGTAATTGTCCTCCTGTATATTCCAGGATATGTAGATCTCTAGCAATTTGTAGGCTTTCTGCGATCGCAGGAATTCCTTTGAGACCAAGTCCTGTACTCACAGGGCCTTCATTTACAATTCCTTTTCCAGCAATTTGTTGGTCTTGTGGAAAGGAGATCACAGTTCCTTTAAAACCCTGAGTATATTGTAATGCTATTTTAAACAAATTAGCATTAGTCATCGCTTTTTTATAATCTCCGAAGGCTATCGCTCCTGCCTGCTGCATATCATACAGTTCTGCAAGGTCTATAGTCTCGCTTTCTCTGGTTAATGCTCCAATAGGATATAAGCTTGTCAGTTTATCCTGTGCTTTTTGTTGTACGGCACTTATGGCTGTACTGGTATCTAGTATGGGTTGTGTAAGCGGCTGTAAAGCAACTCCCGTAAAACCACTAGCGGCGGCGACATCAAGCCCGTGAGTAATCGTCTCTCGTTCTTCATAACCCGGTTCCCCGAAACAAACACTGGAGTCAAACCAACCTTGAGAAATATGGAGATGCTCTCTTTCAACAATAGTAACACCTTTAGGTGCAGGAAGATCGATTCCTATTTTTGTAATAATGCCATCTGTAATTTGAATATCTACTTTTTGGTGATGATGCGGGCTGGTAGGATCAATTACTGTAGCCGCTTTTAAGAGTATATTCATTTAAGGAATTTTAAGAGCACTACTTCTATTAAAAGAAACAGTAGTGCAAAAATAATAAACCATTTCCAAAGTGAATTTACAGTATCTGCTTGTTTAAAATCATCAAAGAGACTTTCAATACTATTCTGGATACTTATACGCTCTCCTGCATTCAACTGTTGATAACGTAACTGACTCTCTCGACGATCATAATTATAACTGACCTGATCGATGATACTATCTCTGTAATTGATGGTATAACTACCGTTTATTGCTGGTTGATCTGTTGTGGTAATTGATACTCTGTTCCCAAAAGATTGTTGTAGAGGGATTTGTTCTTCATCTGTTGCAGGAGTTGTTCCTTTTAATTTTAAAACAGTATCGTCAGTTAATGAGATGGATGTATCATAGGTGTTAACCTGTCCAATGGTATAATATAATTGAGGAATCACTTTGCTTTGTGCTCCTATATTATAAAGTGTTGGTACAATTAAGGGAGCATTAGTAAGATTTGTGTTCTGCAGGTTTAAAGCTCCCGCAACGATATACATACGGTTTTGAACACTTAAAAAAGCGTTACCATCTTCCAATTGTAAGATGGGATCTCCACTTAATCCCTCAAAATAAGTGGTGACAGAGGGGTATTGAAAGTTTTGAATACGATCTTCAAATACACGATTATACAGGGGATGATCATAGTTAATCGTTGTCAGCAATTTAGGATCTGTATTGAGGGCATCTATTTGGATCCCCTGTAAACGTTCCAAAAAGAGACGGTATTGCGCTACCGTACTTTCTGTACCTGGAATGACAAGGAGACTACCTCCTTGCTCTTGTATGGCAGAAAGTGCACTGGCGAGAGCAATAGTAGGAGCAACCACTTCATTAAGTACAACGAGATCGTATTGTGATAATATGCTATAATCTAAATCATTAAAGAGCACCTGATCGAGTGAAAACTCGGGTTGTGCATATACTCGAGACAAATAATCAGAAGGTCCTTCATTTATGGCTAATACACGGATGGGTTTTGTCGTATTTAAATTAAAATACAGACTATTGTCAAACTTTAATAATGGATCTTCTATGGCAATACGACCTTCAAAAATCGTATTGGCATCAATTTCAAAACGTGTAGTTGCTTCCAGATTTTCTTCAAGTGATATAGTAGCTTTGGCGACTAACTGCTCACCATCATATAGAGATACCGGAATATTATCTTTTTGTAATTCGGCTGCAGAAATAACAACATCCAGACTGATGCTATTTGCACTACGTTCAGCAACATAGACAGAATCTAATACAATATTGTTTTGTACTACTGGTCGTAAGGGAACCAAAAAGCTATTCATAGCGGTAGTATTCTGAAAAGTCGGGGCATCTTGTTCTTGAAAGTCGGAAATAAGGATTAATCGTTTTTCTGTTGCAGGGTTTGTTGAAAACTCTCTTTTCGCTTTAAGCGTTATAGCTTCTGGAACAAGTTGTGTCGTCACATATGGTATCATCAGCAACTCATTACGTCCGTTTTTGATGGTAATATCCTTATAAACGTCAGTATTGGTGATTAAAGTAAATGCCTGATCTTCGGGAATATTAATGATTAAATCCTGTATGGCCTGCTTTAACAATTGGCCAGAAGGACCTTTGGCTTGCATACTAAAAGAATTATCCAGGTAAATAACAGTTTCCTTCTCTTTAGTTGCGGTTTCGGTCGTTGTGGAATAGGGTTGTGCAAATGCAAGAATAAGCATGGTAAAAACACCTAACCTTGATAAGAGGACCAGCCACTTTTTTATCCAGTTACTTTTACGTGTTTGGATATTCACCTTTTGCAGAAAAGCAACATTGGTAAATGCCACTTTTTTAAATTTACGTAATTGAAATAGGTGGATAAGAATAGGAATAATAAGCAGCAAAAGTGCGTAAAGAAGTTCGGGGTGTTTAAACTGCATTCCTATATTTAAATTTTGTCAAAAGTAACGAAAAGTCCATTGTATAAATCCTATAATCTTATTAAAATCCTTCAAACGCACCTAACCCAAAAAGTGCAAAATCATACTTGACTGGATCTATAGGATCAAGCTTTCGCAAAGAATTATCCAATTCGTTCAAAGCTTTTTGATCATTTTGCTTTCGCGAAAGCAGCTTCAGCTTGCGTCCCACATTACCCGTATGCACATCAAGGGGACAGCTTAACTGTGACGGACGGATAGATTTCCATAGTCCAAAATCAACACCAGCTGTTGCATCACGTACCATCCAACGCAAGAACATATTGATACGTTTTGCTGCCGAATTTTTTTCAGGATCACTGATGTGTTTTGTTGTACGAGGAAGGTGACTGATCTCAAAAAAAATCTTTTTAAATTGATGAATGGCAGATTGCGTACTATGAGGGGTTGTCTGATCTGCAAATAACTGTTCCAGACCCTGATAACGCGTATAGATATGCTGTAAACCTCGTATAAAAGTTTCTAAATCTATAGCATTAAACGTACGATGCACAAACCCTTCAAAGTAAGCCGTATCTTGCTCATAGGACATCACAAAATCATAGGGTGACTGCCCCATAAGTTCCATCATCTTACCTGCATTAGTAATAATACTCTTGCGATTTCCCCAAGCTATAGTAGCGGTAAGGAAAGCCGCAATTTCAATATCCTCTTTTAGTTGAAAACGATGCGGAATTTGTATAGGGTCGTGGGGTATAAAATCAGGATTTTCATATTGTAGTGCCTTTTCATTAAGAAACTGTTTTAATTCCTTTTTATTCATCAGTGATTACTTTAGAGTAAAAACCTTCTTTAAGTGTATTTCCTCTCCTACGGGGAACAACTTTAAAATACGCCTTAAAATAGTTAATCTGTTGTGCCTGGACGCAGGGCAAAGGCCCATCTCCAGTAGCCCAGAAAAAATCAATATGCTCTGGGGTGTTTATGGTTATATTTTCAATAGGAAATGCTGTGAATGTCGCCGAGATGTATCGTGTTTTGGGATGAGGGGTAATTATGGTGTTCCGATTAAATGTACTGAGTGATAAATGAAATTCGTTTGTGGTTACCGTATTAAGATTGAATGGAACAAATAAAGGAATGGCGATGAGCAGTGTGCCTAGACTTATGCCCAGATAAATCAAGCGTTTTTGTTTTAGTAATAATCGCCCTATTACAATTAGAAACAACCCCATAAAATACATAAAGAAATAACGATACTGTGGTGAACTAATAAGCAATAAAAAGAGTTGAACAACACTCGCTCCATAAAGTAACCATAAGGGTTTTTTGAGCTCCAATGTAGATCGATACAATACGAATGGGAAAATAACCAACAGCACACAGATCCCAATATTGAAGAGCCCATGAAGCTTAGGTAAACTAAGCCATGCGATAAAGCGCTGGATAGGTGAACTGCTGGCATACACGTCTGCCGTCATAAAGAAACCATGGAGCTTGGTTTGTTCTTGATAAAACTGGTGTAAGACCTCTGGCAGCTGCCAATCAAAAGTTGCAATACCCGTAAATGGATATAAGAGATAACCTGTCGTTAGCCCATTTTTAATTAAAAATAAAAACAATGTGATACTGCCTATAATTCCCCAAACACCTAATTGCTTTTTTAAGGAACGTTTGGATATAATCAATATATACACAGGGAAGAGTACAAACAATATTGCGGTAAGTTTACAGAAAATGGCAAATACAGCAATACTAAACATGGCTGTAGTGTCAATTTCTTCCTGTCCTACAGCCTGTTTTAGATATTCTCCCAGAATGATAAGAAAACATACATATACTGCAATATCCGGGGAAGGAGCACCTATAAATTGAAATAAGAACACATTGAATACTGGAAATAGTCCGATGGTCAATTCATACCAATGCTTCGTTCTAAAAAAAGAATGGAGATGCCGTATGGCATACACATTACCTACGACTAGATAAAAACTGCTAAGATCATTAAAATGTGGATAGAGTACATCCAGATTGGTTGCACTTTGCAATATATGCCAACCGGACATTTGACTTAGGAAAAAATGAAGATTTGCCAGACCGGGAACTAATCCATACTGATCCAACCATTTAATGGTTTGGATATAATAGGTTTCATTATCGATCATATATGGAGCTCCTGCACTTTGCGCTAAGTCGAAAATGATAATAGTTCCCAATATGATTTTGAGTGGTATTGATAATGCCTTTAATTTCGCTTTAAGCGAAAGAAAAAAATCAATGACTTCTTTTCTAAGAATACCGCCGAAAATAATGGTCCCACTTCCTAGTGCAATTTCAAAAACCTCATGAAGTCCAGAAAATATAGACCATATTCCAGCAATTAGACTAATGAAAAAACCTCCCAGAACAAGGGTGATTTCCGGTTGTCTTGAAGAAGATTTAAATAAACGTTGAAAAATAAGACCATATACACCCGTTATCCCCAATAAATAACACCAATATAGGAGTATAAGTATCACACTATGCTATTTTTATAGACCCGTCAATCATCGTTAATTTACGATCGGCCATATCTGCGAGTTCTGTATTATGCGTAACAATAATAAATGTCTGGCCAAATTCATCACGTAGTTTAAAGAATAATTGATGCAATTGCTCAGCACTCTCGGTATCCAGATTTCCCGAAGGTTCGTCGGCGAGGATTAGTCCAGGATCATTAATCAATGCCCGAGCTACAGCGACACGTTGTTGTTCTCCTCCGGAGAGTGCATTAGGCTTATGGTCTAATCGATCTGATAAACCAAGGTAATCCAATAATTCTTTGGCTCTTTTTTCCGCCTTAGCTTTAGAAGTTTTAGCGATAAAAGCAGGGATACATACATTTTCCAGTGCCGTAAACTCCGGTAAAAGCTGATGAAACTGAAAAATAAAGCCAATATTAGCATTTCTGAATGCACTTAATTCCCGATGCTTAAGGCCAAAAACATTAGATCCGTTAATCTTCAACTGTGTTTGATCTTTTGGATCTGGAGTATCCAGCGTTCCTAATAATTGTAATAGCGTTGTTTTACCAGCACCACTTGGTCCTACGATAGATACCGCTTCTCCTTTTTGAATATCAATAGATACATCTTTGAGTACCTGAAGGGAACCATAGGATTTATAGATATGTTGTGCCTGAACCATAGTAAAGAATAAAGTGTGAAAATACAGTTTTAATTATTTTTCTAATAATATAATTTATACCATTAGCTACTTTTAAATTATAAATAGAATAAGATCTTTGGCACATCTATGCATTTTCTGAAATCGTTTGATAAAGCCAGAATAAGGTGTCCTATTATTCTTATGATGAAGATTTGATCAAGGTCATGTTTGTAAACCTTTAGTTAAAATAGTGAAATATTCAATTTATCCTATCCAAATTACTTCAGTTTTTACTAAAAAACATTTTGAACTAAGTTAACACTTCCAAATAATAAGGTATTTACCTGTATATTTTAAGTGTATCGGACTTATAATCAGAATAGTTATATCTTTTAGATTCGCGGCTACGAAAGACACAATTATATTTTACCACACTAACAATATTAGTCGCAGTAGTTCTGACATTTTTTTATTGAGTGTTCTTTCTTTTAATGAAAAGATAGGTAGTATAGTTTGTGAAAAACTTCGTTTTGTGTTTTTTCAATATAAATATCAATAACCAGTTTATCTATTAAAAAAATCGTTTCAATTATAAACTTTATTAAACTCAACCAATTATGAAAAAATTTCTTGTAATCCCAATTTTATTTAGTTTTTGCTTTTTAGGAAATGCTCAAAAAAAAGGTGAAAAAACAAAAAATGAACACGTTATCTATTTTTTTGACGCTACCACTACTGACAAAATTGTAAGCGCTGAAAAATTAGATTTCAAAAAAGTAAAGTATCAATCTAATTTATTCGGCTATTTCGAGCGTTTAAAAAAATCGGAGAAAGAATTTTTAGTTTTGACGAATTCCAAAGGGCAGGTAGAATTAGGAATGACTTTAACCCCAATTGAAAAACAATCAGCAAGTGAAGATTGTGGTATCAGTTGTTATTACGAAATAGAGGGGTGTCAGGATGTGGGTTGCTTCCTTGATGCGGAAACTTGTATATGCACCTGCACTTGTGTAGATGAAGGAGTGGGGCAAGCAATTATTTCTGATCCAAGATTATAGTAGTGTGGTAAAATAGAACTTTTAGAAGGTGATGTAAATTAATTATACGTCTTCAATGAATTAAAAAAATACAAGCCTCTTTATTGAGGCTTGTTATCTTCTTCATTAGCAATGACGGATATTAAAATAATACTTAAGACGTCTTTTTTCCAAATAGCCCTTTAATATTATTATAATCAATAAAATAAGTAACCCTTAACGATATCGTATGCTGTATGGGTTGATCAAAGAGATTGCTCAAACTATCGGTATAATTTAGAGTAGACTGTGTGTCACTATTAAATATCTGATTGCGATAGAGTAGGGTAGCTTCACTGCCTGGAGCAAATCGCCATCTAAAACTTAAATCCAGATTCCAGATATTAAAATTAGTATTAGGATTACGTTGTTCTTCGATATCATAATCAAAGATCTGTGTACGGGATCCATCTTCATTTAACGTATAAAATACATTTGCACTATAATCAGCAGTGCTCCAAAAATTTCTAAAGCGTAAATCAATAGCTTTAAAAGGATCAAAATTGTAGCTCAGATTGATTGTGTTTTCAAAAGTAGTGATGTCTCGTTGCCCTAGAAAAACCTCTGTATCTGTATTATCTACCCAACCAAAATTGCGCTTTTGCTCATTATAATTGGTAGATAGTACCACTAAGAATTTATCTGAAAACCGAAAACGTGGAGAAAAATTAATTCCAAAGTTTTCCTGATCTTGATTACCAAAAAATGTGCGCCCATTTGCTCTTAGATCAAAAGCAAAACGTTTTCTAAAATCTGTGGAGATAAAGAAATTACCACCTAAATTAGATTGAAATGTTACAAAACGACCTTCTAGTCGTGGTTCAAAATAATCATCATTGTCCGAATTGTAATTTAACCCACCGCCAAAGGCAAAGCGTTTTCTAGTAAAAAAGAATGAGTTGTAGTTTATAGAATTTTGTGTTTGAACATTAGGTCTAAAAAGCCTTCTGTGTCTTACCGTTACATTAAAACGATAACCATTAAAAATTCCCTTAGGCTCAAAAATTTCATAAGACCCACCTGCAGTAAAACTATTAAAGTTATTTCTAAAGTTTAACCCCAAATCATTAATATCAAGTTGTGTATCTGCCAGATCATGACCAAAACGATAACGCCATTGACCTTTAGTCTTTTCAAAATCAAACTCTGTGCGTATGCCAGAAGTGTTTTCTTCAATATCTCTCACATTACTATACACTATCCTTCCCGATGAACGATAACTATTTTGCTTATTAGATACATCAAAAGCAAGCGCACTTACATTTGCATCTCTAAAATTGCTACCGCTACGCAATACACTTGTATTAATAAGAGAGACAGAAGAATTTTGATTAAACTGTTGATCCAATACAAAGACATTATAATTGGTAATAGGCTCAAGTACCACATCACGTTCTTCACCAGTTATAGTATCTCTAATCAATACATCTGTGCGTTCAGTAATAGAATTAAGAAAACCAACACCCAGTTTATTTTTTGTGCGTCCAGATATCTTAATAGAATTAATCAAGTTAACATTGGAAGGAATCTCATCAATAATTTCTTCATTCTCGGCTAGTGCACCAATACTTCCTGTAGGACCATTACCGATGCGTCTTGAGAAAAATATATCTCCTATTTCAAACAGTTCTGTTCCTTCGGTAAAGAAGGGCCGGTTTTCTCCAAAGGTTTGTTCAAATGGACCAAGATTAAGACGAACGGCATCAAAAGCTACTTGTCCAAAATCAGGAATTAATTGTGCATCCAGCGTAAAACTATCACTTATTCCATACTTTATATCAAGACCTCCAGCAAACTCAGAAGTGGTTTCTCCATCAAAATCAGTATATAGTCCTTGCGCAAATGGAAAAAAAGTAAGACGCACCGGAGGATTAATATTTTCTATTCCAGTAACAACACCATTATATTGGGTTTCTCTTCCCTGACTACGGTCGACATAATTCCACGTATGAGTTTCATTCTGTCTTACGAGTCTTCTGCGAAAATTAACACTCCAGTTCTGCACATCAACTTCCGGAAAACGCAAGGCTCGATAGGGAATTTTAAATTCTGCATACCACCCTTTACTATCATGAGAGATGCGACATTCGAATACCACATTAAAATTAAAGTCTTCATTATTTTGACTCACTCTTGAATCACCTATAGTTCCCGCACTTGTAACAAAAAAGCGAGTTTCATTGATACCATCATTAAGCGTATTGATGGCAATAGAAAAATTATCAGCCTGTACAAAGATATTATCACGTTGACTGAATTGTTTTAGGATTTTTTCTGGTTGATCATCATACATATAGGCAGCAACATAGACTGCTTTGTCATCATAAGCAAGTTGGACTTTACTCTGACGATCTTCTGGAGCTAGGCCTTCATTACTAGGTTGTAACATATGAAAATCTCCAAAAAGAGGAAGCTCCTGCCAGACAGTGTCGTCGAGTATACCATCAATTTTGGGAGGTGTACTGACCCTAGTAGCTTTAAGTTCTTTAGATTCCTGAGCTACGCCCTGAAACACATAAAAAGAAAGAATAAGAAAAATGATACTGCGCATTCGCGAAAAAAGATTGTCAATTGATGAGCTACAAAACTAAGCTTGTCAGGAAATCTCGTTACTAATTAAAAGTTAAAAAGCCTCTTGTTTTATTTTCTAGATTTATATTTGATTTAACAGATATACGCAATTTTTAATATGAAAGAAGGACTTGAATCAGAATACAAAATCGCTGTTTTTGCAGGAGGCTGTTTTTGGTGTACTGAAGCCGTTTTTAACCGAATTATAGGAGTAAAAGAGGTCATACCTGGTTATACCGGCGGATTCATAAAGAATCCTGCATACAGAGAAATATGTACTGGAAGAACGGGACATGCGGAGGGAATCAAGATCGTATATGACCCTAAACAAATTAATTTTCAGGAATTGCTTGAGATTTTTTTTACTACCCATGATCCTACTACACCTAATCAACAAGGTAATGATCGAGGCACACAATATCGTTCGGCAATATTTTATATGGATGAACAGCAAAAGAAAATTGTAAAGCATTTTATTAAGGAATTAGATGAACAGCGAGTTTTTGAAAATAGTATTGTTACAGAGCTCAAACCTTTTGAAGCATTTTATAATGCCGAAGAAGAACATCGAGAATTTTATGAGCATCATAAGACTCAACCTTATTGTGAAATTATAATTAATCCTAAATTGCAGAAATTAAAACAACATTTTTCTGATAAATTAAAGCAATACAAAACCATCTAAAGAATAATTATGCCCTACAAGAAATTTGAAGAATATGATATGAAAACCACCGACAAGATGAAAAATAATTTTGTCTCTATACTTGATAGTCTTGGTGAAGATACTGACAGGGAAGGAATTGTAAAAACCCCGGAACGTGCAGCAAAAGCAATGCAATTTCTAACTTCAGGTTATGATTTGGATGCCGCCGCAATTTTAAAAGGGGCTATGTTTAAAGAGGATTATGATGATATGGTAATTGTAAAGGATATAGAACTTTATTCTTTATGTGAACATCATATGTTACCATTTTTTGGAAAAGCCCATATCGCGTATATTCCTAATGGTCATATTGTTGGATTAAGTAAAATTCCAAGAATTGTAGATGTCTTTGCGAGAAGATTGCAAGTACAAGAACGATTAACCCACGATATTTTAGAATGCATTAATAATACACTGAAGCCACAAGGTGTTGCCGTTGTTGTTGAAGCTTCCCATATGTGTATGATGATGCGTGGTGTCCAAAAACAAAATAGTACAACTACCACTTCGGGATTTAGAGGACAATTTGAAAAAATTGAGACACGCACTGAGTTTTTGAGGCTAATAAGTTCCGATTTGTCATAAAAATCAATTTTGGAATATTTATTGTTTTGTATTTAATAACCCAATTTTAATTACAACAATGAATACAAGAAACACAACAAACAATTCAAAATCTAATAAATATCAAAAACTAGTAATTAGTATTATTCTAGATCTTATTGGAGTTTTGACATCTAGCCTTGTTATTATAGGTGATTTTGCAGATATCATTTGGGCTCCATTTACAGCCTGGATGATGATGCGTATGTTTAAAGGGACTGCCGGAAAGATAGCAGGTATAATTTCTTTTATTGAAGAGATTATCCCAGGTATAGACATTATACCTACTTTTACCTTAATGTGGATATATACCTATCTTATTAAAGGAAAAACGGTAGAAAAGTTTATTAAATTGGAAGATAAGTAAAGTTTTATAGCCCCAGTGATTCAAAAGTTTCTGCTAGTTTTGGACTGGACGGACGATCAGCATTTGCATTTACTATATTTCCTTCAGGATCCAGAAGAATAAAATGGGGAATTCCTTCAATAGCATAATTCTTCACAAATTGTGATTTCCAGGCCAGATCTGACATTAGTTGGATACCACCCAATTCTTTGTCTTGGATCATGGTACGCCAAGTTTCATAATCTCGTTTTTCGTCAATAGAAATACTGACAAATTCTATATCACTTTGCTCGTAATCATGCGCGATTTTCTTTAATGAGGGAATTTCTGCGATGCAGGGTCCACACCAGGTAGCCCATACATCGATATACACATACTTTCCTTTAAGGTCGGTAAGTGCAGTATTACCACCTTTGTAATTTTCATAATCAAAAGTAGGAGAGGGAGCTCCTTTTGCTAGTTTCTTAAACACATCATACTTTTCAGATATTTTTGTTTTTAAGGTTTCGTCTGTTGCCAGTGCAATAAAATCTGTATATGTTTTATCTAAATTTTCAAGACTACTATCCAAGAGATAGGTGCTATTCATTAGTAAAACGTCACGTAGGGTAGAACTGTTTTTTGTTGATGCAAAATCGATAACCTTTTGAATCGTTGGAATCGTACCGTCATCATCTTTCAAAATAGCATCATTCATTTCCATATAAGCAAGATTTCTATACGCACTATAATAAAAAGCATCTTCTTCGTTATCTGTATTTACAGAGTCTATATCATTCAAAAATCCTTCTGGAACTGTATAATCAAGATTTTTTGTAAAATACCCATGATATCGTGGATACATTGATTTACGGTCAACCCATTGATAGTCCAGAGCTTTTGATTCTATAGATTTAAAAGCATCTTCTTCAGTTGAAAGTTGGCTTAACAATGTAGATTGTTCTTCTTTAATCTTGTTAATTGCTACTTCAAACTCGGCTTCTGCCTTTCCATAGAGAACACCTAAGTCTCCAGCATATTTTGAAGTAATTTCTTCTTTATCTACTAAATAATTATTGATAGTTGCTAAGCTTCCTTCATACACGATACTATTATTTTCAGAATCATCAGTATAGTTTATGTGCAAATCATGATTAGGACTAACGAAAACGGTATATCTTTTAAAATCTAAACTTAAATTGTAGTACTGTGATCGATTTATGGATAATGTATCACTAAAAGAACCAGAAGCATCTACACTTATGTTAATTGGGTTAAATAAATGATCATATAAGATAATCTCGTTTATAGTTGGAGAGTTGATTAAATTTCCACTTATGGTAAATTGATTTTCTATTTCTTTATTTTGATCTGTTGCATCTTTTTTGCAAGAAATCAGGCATATAATGGCAAGTATATAAATGACCTTTTTCATAATTTAAACAAGTTGTTTAAGTAAAAATAACAAGTTAAAATAAAATAGATCAAATTATATAAATTTTAACGAAATTGCGCAAGCAATTTAATTTTGACCTATGCGAGAAACGCATTATATCAGTTCTGAAATTTTAAACCTTCAAAAAATTGCAGAAATTCTAGAGAAAAATCTCATTTTGGCACTAAGTGAGGAAAGTAAACTTAATATTAATAAATCCAGAGCTTTTTTAGATGCTAAAATAGCACAAAGCGACAAAGCTTTTTATGGGATTAATACAGGATTTGGAAGCTTATGCAATGTGGTGATTAAGGATAAAAACCTATCCTTACTTCAGGAAAATCTTGTACGCTCCCATGCTTGTGGAACAGGTGAATATGTTCCACAAGTCGTTGTCAAATTAATGCTATTACTTAAAATTCAATCGTTAAGTTACGGGCATAGTGGTGTACATCAGGACACTGTAGAACGTTTAATCTATTTTTATAATCATGATATCTTGCCAGTAGTATATACGCAAGGATCATTAGGCGCAAGTGGAGATCTAGTTCCTTTGGCTCATCTGGCACTTCCATTAATAGGTGAGGGTAATGTATGGAGTAATGATACCGTTACGGATACGAAAGAAATACTGAAATCACATCAATTGCCACCTGTAAAGTTACACTCTAAGGAAGGTTTGGCTCTTCTTAATGGGACGCAATTTATGAGTGCTTATGGAGTACATGCCTTATTAAAATGCCATAAACTATCTTATTTGGCAGATGTGATTGGGGCGATATCTATTGATGCATTTAACTGTAATTTATCTCCATTTGACCCCTTAGTTCATTTAGTTAGACCACATCGAGGACAGGTAAAAACTGCAGAACGTATTATTGCTCTTTTGAATGAAAGTGAGATTGCTCAAAAAGAGAAAGTTAATGTGCAAGACCCCTATTCGTTTCGTTGCATTCCTCAGGTGCATGGAGCGACTAAAGACACTATAGTTTATGCAACAAAAACAGTAAAAACAGAAATAAATAGTGTTACTGATAATCCGAATATTTTTATAGAAGAAGACCGTATCATAAGTGGAGGTAATTTTCATGGTCAACCTCTGGCATTGGTACTTGATTATTTAGGAATAGCTATGGCAGAGTTAGGAAGTATCAGTGAACGAAGAACTTATCAGTTAATAAGCGGTCAGCGAGGTTTACCAGCTTTCCTTATTGATAATCCCGGTTTGAATAGTGGGATGATGATTCCACAATACACTGCTGCTAGTATCGTAAGTCAAAATAAACAACTAGCAACTCCTGCGAGTGTAGATTCCATTGTATCCTCAAACGGACAGGAAGATCACGTGAGTATGGGAGCTAATGCGGCAACAAAATTGTATAGAATAGTAGATAATATTATGACATTATTAGCTATTGAATTATGTAATGCCTCACAAGCCATACACTATCGAAAGCCTCTAGAAACATCTCCTTTTCTTACCTCATTCCTAACAGCTTTTAGATCGGAAGTGCCTTTTTTAGATACAGATCGAATATTATCAGGCGATATTAGAAAATCAAGATTGTTTTTGGAGCAATTTACTGTGGATAATGATATTTTGTTTATTTGAATATAAATCGTGGATTTAAGCACATTGCACACAAAATCTAGAATGAGGTAGAAGGAGTAATCTACCAATCGGAATTTGATTCTTACATCGTATACATTGATCAAAATCAGAATCTTCTACACGTATTAGAGCTTGACGCAATCTTTCTAGTTTTTGTTTTGCCTTTCTTAAGGCA
>CAZPTJ010000059.1:0-14698 GCA_964589085.1 uncultured Flavobacteriaceae bacterium
CTCATTGCGAAGTTCTACTGCATATTCGGGTTAAACTCAAAAATGTAGTGTAACGGTATATTTTGCAGCACTTTCAAGTTGTAATAGATTTTCTAATGCATAATCTGGATTAAAAGGCGTAACTAAGACCTAAAGTCCAGTACGTTTGTAAGTCATTATCTATGTTGTCAAAAGTAGGAGTAGGAACAATAGCAGGATCTTGACCTAAGGCAAAATTTAAAGCCTCTTGCTTATTGCTTCTAAGTCCAAAGTCAAAACCTACACCAATTTTTTTCCATAACGTATAGGAGAAAGAGTTGTTCCAGGTCCAATTAGATAAGTTGTCCACATCCTCATAACTAAGAAATACAGATAAATTAGTTTTAAAGTTGATAGGACCAATTTTACGTGTATAATCTGCTACAATTTTTGCTCCTAGGGAAGATTCAAATACAGAATCACCACTACTAAATACAAAATTATAGTTTGCAGGATGTATAACGACAACTAAGTTATTTATAGGTGTCCATGTAAATCCAACCCCTATGTCTAAATACCCAGGGTCATTAAAATTGTTGAGTATCGTTGTTCTATATTCTCCAAGTGCAGAAACTGCCCAGTTTTTGCTAAGATTACGTCCATAGAGTGAAGAGATCGTAAAGATATCTGTAGTAGGTTCAAAATTGTCACTATCGGTATCAATATCTCTATTATCTAAACGTGTCCAAGCAAGATTTAATAGACCAGAATTTCTCCAGAAAAATTTATCTTGAATAAGATTAGCATAGCCATTTACGGTAAAACCTATATTCCCCGAAGAATTGTTAGGGATACTTTGTGTAACTGCATTTCTCTGTTCTGAAATACTTCCTCCAATAGTTCCAAAAATAGCTTTTCTCCATCCGGGTAATCCATCTATTTGAGCCTGTATTGCATCTACACGCGCTTGAATAGCAGCGATAGAATCTTTTTTAGGTCCCTGTAAGGCTTTCAATTCTTCTGCTGTTTGAGCTGAAAGGTTGAAAGTGAATAAAATAGATATGGCTGCAAAAATAATTTTTTTCATAATTGTGAAATAATTTAATAGTTTTTGCAAAGATAAACGTATCTCGGTAAAAAGATCAGATATTTATAATGAAGGTTGTTTGATGTACTTTGTCGGTATAAAAGTGTATTTAATCTTTGAGTGATTCTTCAGAACAATGTGCGCTATACTTTTGGCTTTTTGAAAAGGGGTACAGAAGAACATGCTTCTCCAAACATTAGACTACGGGCAACATTTTGTAATCGTTGTGTAAGTAAAATGTAAGCATTTTCCGGAACTGGTTTTTCAGAACATCCTTTAATAATTACCGGGACTCCTTCATATGGAGCAAGATCTAGGGCGCTTATAAGCTCAGAAAAAAGTACGGTTTCTAACATTTCCAATGTTCCCGAAACTACCTTGGTTGCAATGCCTGTAAGTTTGCTGGTAACGAGCATAAATGCCCAAGCTGGGACTATAGCATCGGTACTACAACAGACAGCAACAAAACTATCTTGATATTGATTCCAATCGTGCTGTTGTAAGCTTTCGCGAAACGATTTTTCCCGAAGAATAAAACCTTGATCTAACCATTGAACGATGTCCAATGTCAGGCGTTTCCCGTCTGGATAGATGGTTTCTAAATCGAAAGTCACTAATTTACTTTGTGAAACTCTATTGACAATTTCTTCTTTCATACTGTTACTTTCGCGAAGGCAGAAATCTCTTCATTTTTTTGCAGCAAACACTTATTGGCATTATAAAATTCCTAATTCCAACTTAGCTTCATCACTTATTTATTAGTTGCTGTAAAGTTTTAAAAATTTGTGTCACAAACTACAAATTTTTAAAAAACAACCACCAAGAACTCATTGCCTAGTTGTCTAAATAGGTTCTTACAACATCCCTAACTCTAATTTTGCTTCATCACTCATTAAATCCTGAGACCAAGGTGGATCAAAAGTGATCTCTACTTCACAATCGGTAACTTCTTTTATAGATTTAATTTTATCCTGAACTTCTTGTGGTAGAGATTCGGCAACTGGACAATTAGGAGAAGTAAGTGTCATTAATACTTTAGTCTCAAAATCTTCATTTACAAATACATCATAAATTAATCCGAGTTCATAAATATCCACAGGGATTTCTGGATCATAAATGGTTTTGATTACGCGAACAATTTTTTCGCCCAATGCTGCTGTATCTATTGCTGTCTCACTCATACTGTTTTTTAATTAAGCTGTGTTTGATAGGCCACAGCATATAATTTAATTTGTTTAATCATACTTACCAAGCCATTTGCTCTGGTAGGTGATAGATGTTCTTTAAGCCCTATCTCATCAATAAACGAGGTGTCTGCATCAATAATAGCTGATGGTTCTTGTCCTGAGAATGTACGAATAAGGATAGCGATAATGCCTTTAGTAATTATAGCATCACTATCAGCAGTAAATTCAATATGGCCATCATTCATTTCAGCATGAATCCATACTTTACTTTGACAACCTTTTATGATATATTCATCAGTTTTATACTGCTCGTCAATAAGTGGTAGGGATTTACCTAAGTCAATCATATATTCATAACGTTGCATCCAGTCGTCAAACATAGAGAACTCATCAATGATATCGGCTTGTATTTCCTGTATTGTTGCCATATATGTTTATTACAGATTACAAAGATAATGCCCTATATAGAAACTGCCATTATGACTTAACGTTAGTTTATAAGTCAGGTGATTGAATTATCTATAAGTCAATTATTATTGCTTTACTATGAAAGCATCATTACCGCACGTTTCAAACCTTGGATAAAAACATCTATTTCTTCCTTAGTATTATAGAAAGAAAAGGAAGCTCGTACCGTTCCAGGGATTTGATAAAAATCCATAATGGGTTGTGCGCAATGATGTCCGGTGCGCACGGCAATGCCTAGTTTGTCCAGAATAGTTCCAATATCATAAGGATGTATATCTCCTACATTAAAGGAGATCACCGCAGTTTTTTCTATGGAGGTTCCGTAAATTTTTAATCCATCAATGGCCAGTAGTTTTTCTGTTGCGTATTGGAGCAACTCGTCTTCATAAGCGGTAATATTGTCAAACCCAATAGCATTCATATAATCTAATGCTACACCTGTAGCAATACCGCCACAAATATTGGGTGTTCCTGCCTCAAACTTATGAGGAAGACCAGCATAAGTGGTTTTTTCAAAAGTCACTGTTTCAATCATCTCGCCTCCGCCTTGATAGGGAGGGAGTTTTTCTAACCAGGCTTCTTTTCCGTATAAAATACCAACTCCTGTAGGACCGCAGATTTTATGTGCAGAGGCGACATAAAAATCGACATCCAGCGCTTGAAGATCAGGTTTGATATGTGGACAGGCTTGTGCTCCATCGATAAGAACAGCAGCGCCTACTTGGTGCGCTTTTTCTATAATGTGTTCTATAGGATTGACAGTTCCTAACGCATTGGATACGTGATTGACAAAAACGAGTTTGAGATTTGGAGATAAAGCTTTGGCAAAAGCATCCATATCCAATTCACCCGTTTGCGTCATGGGAACAACTTTTAAGGTAACTCCAGTTTTTTTACATAATATTTGCCAGGGAACAATATTGCTATGATGTTCTAAGGCCGAAACCAAAATTTCATCTCCCGATTTCAGCAGAGAGGCAAAACCGTGAGCTACAAGATTAGTACCATGGGTAGTTCCTGAAGTAAGAATAATCTCATGGGCTTTTGCGGCATTAAAATGCGTTTGTATTTTTTTTCGCGCAAGCTCATACGCATCAGTAGCTTCCTGAGAAAGACTATGAACTCCTCTATGAATATTAGCATTATAGTTACTATAATAATCTACAATAGCATCGATTACTTGTTGAGGTGTTTGAGAGGTTGCAGCATTATCAAAATAGACTAGAGGTTTACCGTTTACTTCTCTTCGGAGTATTGGGAAGTCCTTACGTATCGCAGTTACATCAAAGGCGGTATGTGGTCCTGTTTTTTGCATAAATACGTTTTCACGAAGGTAAAAATCTCCTCCTAGTATTATATATGAGTGTTTTAATACTTATATATCAAACCCAATATTTACTCCAATTTTATTGGCAATTTGTCGGGTGATGCGTTGTTTGAGTTGTGGGATTTTTACACTTTCCAATACCGTGTTGGCAAAAGCATACATCAATAAGGCACGGGCTTCTTTTTTTCCAATACCACGAGAGCGTAAATAGAATAAAGCACTTTCATCCAGTTGTCCTATAGTACATCCATGCGAACAACGTACATCGTCTGCAAAAATCTCCAACTGAGGTTTAGAATTAATGGTAGCTTTATCGTCTACCAGGATATTATTGTTAGATTGATAAGCGTTGGTCTTTTGCGCAATTTTATCAACGATGACTTTTCCATTAAAGACTCCAGTAGACTTTTCATCAAAAATGCCTTTATAATCCTGGTGACTTTCACAGTTAGGAACCTGATGATGCACCAATGTATGATGATCTACATGTTGTTTTCCTTCAATAATGGTGACACCTTTAAGGATAGAGTCCATATACTCTCCCTTTTGATAGAAATTTAAATTGTTTCTGGTGACATTACCTCCTAAACTAAAGGTATGCACAGAAACGATACTTTCTTTATGTTGTTCAATATAGGTGTTGTCAACCAATGAAGCTTCAAGACGATCATTTTGAATTTTATAATAATCTACTAATGCACGTTTTGCCGCATGAATCTCTGTAACACTATTCGTCAATACAGCATTACTAGTTAAACTCTGATGACGCTCGATAATTTGAACTTCTGTATTTTCTTCGGCAATAACTAGATTGCGAGGTTGCCCCATAAATGCTGCTTCTGTTCCTGTAGAGAAATGGATAATCTCAATAGGTTTATCAGCTACTTTTCCTTTAGGAATATTAATGAAAGCCCCTTCTTTTGCAAAAGCTGTATTCAAGGAAGTTAAGGATTCTGCCTGCGCTATTTTATTAAAATATACATCAATGATGGGTTTATACTTGCTCTTGGACAGAGCTGCACTCATCGTACATACGTCTATTCCATCATGTGTTGTTGAAGAAAGGTAGGCACTGAACGTCCCGTCTATAAAAACAAGTTTATAAGTGTCCAGATCGTATAAAAAATACTTTTTTACGTCCTTAAAATCTAATGCCTTTGTCGTTTTTGGAAATAAACTATAGTCTTCTTTGATTAGGCTGTTGAGTGAAGTATATTTCCAGGCTTCATGCTTGCGGGTTGGAAAACCTTCAGTTTCAAAATTCTTGATCGCTTCTCCACGTAAATCATAAATAGAAGAGTCTGGATCCAGACTGTCCTGAAATACGATATGTGATGAAACTAATTTTTCTTTTAAGCTCATAACCTTATACTAATTCCTCTTTTAACCAATCGTAGCCTTTAGCTTCTAATTCCAGAGCTAGTTCTTTACCACCAGTCTTTACAATTTTTCCATCCATAAGTACGTGTACAACATCAGGAACGATATATTCTAACAGACGTTGATAATGCGTAATTACCAGAACTGCATTGTCTTCACTACGCAATTTGTTTACGCCATTTGCAACAATACGCAAAGCGTCTATATCTAGTCCTGAATCGGTCTCATCAAGTATTGCCAGCTTAGGCTCTAACATAGCTAATTGGAAGATCTCATTACGTTTCTTTTCTCCGCCGGAAAAACCTTCATTAAGAGAGCGGGATAAAAACTTACGATCAATCTCCAGTAACTCTGATTTCTCCCGAATGAGTTTCAGCATCTCGCTTGCCGGCATTTCTTCAAGTCCTCTCGCTTTACGAGATTCGTTAATGGCTGTTTTTATGAAATTGGTTACAGAGACGCCTGGGATTTCTACTGGATATTGAAAAGATAGAAAAACACCTTCATGAGCACGTTCTTCTGGATCCATTTCCAGTATGGACTCACTATCAAGGATGACATCACCTTTAGTAACTTCATATTCTTCTTTTCCAGCAATAACAGAAGCAAGTGTACTTTTGCCAGAACCGTTAGGCCCCATAATTGCATGTACTTCTCCTGTATTGATTTCAAGATTAATACCTTTTAAAATATCTTTGTCATCTACACTTGCGTGCAAGTCTTTTATTGTTAACATAGTATTTTTTTTAACTTCAATATGTGTCTTAACTTCCTGATTCTATTTTTATTGCTTCGTCATCAGTAGGTTCAAGGACATCTACAATTTCTTTTATAACTACAATTTCTTCCCAGCCTTCTTTCCCTTCTGCACGTGCCGGGTTTTTTTGTACTTCACCTTTAATGATTACAGGAATCATATCGTATTGATCTCTCATTTTAGGTTTTGTTTGTTCTGCTAGTTTTTCTGCCATAGCATCACGTTGTACACCATAAATAAAGGTCTTCCCTTTAAATACAGCAGCCTCATCATTGTAATAGAATTCTCCTTCCAGTTCTCTAAGACTAGAAAGTGTAGAAGTTGACGCTGATGAAACTTTACTTGTTTCAGGAGTAGCAGTTTCTTTGGTTTCTTGTTTGCAGCTTACGATAAGTAAGGTTAGGCATAAAAGGAAAACTATTTTTTTCATTTCGGTAGTTGTTATTCAAATGGTTTATATGTTGTTTGACAATTCCTGTCTAAGATAATTTTTTTAACCTACACTTCCTTCAAGACTTATTTCCAATAACTTCTGAGCCTCTACGGCAAACTCCATAGGAAGCTTGTTAAGGACTTCTTTACTGAACCCATTAACGATAAGTGCAATGGCCTTTTCTGTATCAATACCACGTTGATTACAATAGAAAATTTGATCTTCACCTATCTTACTGGTAGTAGCCTCGTGTTCGATTTGTGCCGATTTATTTTTGGCTTCGATATATGGGAAAGTATGTGCACCACATTCATTACCCATTAATAAGCTATCACATTGCGAGAAGTTACGTGCATTTTCTGCATTACTGCTTACCTGAACTAAACCGCGATAGGAGTTTTGGGATTTTCCGGCTGAGATTCCTTTTGAGATAATAGTACTCTTAGTATTCTTGCCTAAGTGTATCATCTTTGTTCCAGTATCTGCCTGTTGGTAATTGTTAGTTACTGCAATTGAATAGAATTCACCAATGGAATTATCACCTTTTAATACACAACTCGGATATTTCCAAGTCACGGCACTTCCGGTCTCGACTTGTGTCCAAGAGATTTTTGCGTTTTTCTCACAAATCCCTCTTTTTGTTACAAAATTGAAAACTCCTCCTTTACCTGTTGCATCACCAGGAAACCAGTTTTGTACCGTAGAGTATTTGATTTCTGCATCCTTAAGAGCAATAAGTTCGACCACTGCGGCGTGTAACTGATTTTCATCACGGCTAGGAGCAGTACACCCTTCCAGATAACTTACATAGCTGCCTTCGTCTGCAATAACCAATGTACGTTCAAACTGACCCGTACCTGCTTGATTAATTCTGAAATACGTAGACAATTCCATAGGACAACGAACACCCTTAGGGATATAACAGAACGACCCGTCTGAGAAAACAGCACTATTTAAGGCTGCATAAAAATTATCTCGCTGAGGCACAACTGAACCTATATATTTTTGTACCAGTTCTGGATGATCTTGTATCGCTTCAGATATAGAACAGAAAATAATGCCTTTTTCAGCTAAGGTCTTTTTAAAGGTAGTAGCAACAGAAACAGAGTCCATCACAATATCTACAGCGACACCAGCCAATTTTTTTTGCTCATCCAGAGAAATCCCTAGTTTTTTAAAAGTCTCTAGAAGTTCCGGATCTACTTCGTCAAGGCTTTCATATTTTGGTTTCTTATTGGGAGCAGAGTAATACGATATGTTTTGGAAATTGGGTTTTTCATAATGTACGTTCGCCCATTCTGGCTCTTCCATTTTTTGCCAATGACGGAAAGATTCCAGCCGCCATTCCGTCATCCATTCCGGCTCTTCTTTTTTCTTGGAAATTGCACGAACAATATCTTCATTAAGACCTACTGGAAAGGTGTCAGATTCAATATCCGTATAAAAGCCATATTCGTATTCTTTGGTTTTTAGTTCTTCGCGTAAATCGTCTTCTGTATATGCCATAATATTGAAAGTCAGAAATTAGAATTTCGCTTAAAGCGAAAAACTCTCCCCACAACCGCAAGTGCGTTGTGCGTTAGGGTTATTAAATACAAAGCCCTTGCCATTAAGGCCGCCACTGTATTCTAAGGTAGTACCGATGAGATATAAAAAACTACGTTTGTCTACAATTAAACGAACGTCATTGTCTTCAAAAACTTTATCCTCATCGGCTTGCGCTTTATCAAATTTGAGTTCATAAGATAAACCAGAACAGCCACCACTTTTTACACCTACACGTACATAATCTGTAGCGATGTCAAATCCATCGTCCTGCATTAGGCCGGCGATCTTATTTTTTGCTTCAGGTGTTACTTTAATCATAATGATTATAAATAGTTTGCAAATATACGGTATAGATAGCATTTTTTTGTATTACCTAACATTATTATAACAAATGAAATCATAGGGGGTAGTTATGAAAGCACTGTTTTTATTTTTGGAAATCTAATATGTTGATATTCTGAAGATTTTGATTTTGTTTATGAACTTATACTTTGATGAGTATTTTATCTTGTTTTTATTGCGCTTTGAGTCCTCATTGCGAAGTTCTACTGCATAATTCGGGTTAAATATCATCAGGTTAAAAATTCTTCATAAACCCAATATTATCTAGGATAATCACCCCTTTTGAGGTTTTGTCAAAAATAAAGTCAACAGTGTTTATTTGATTAATATCAAATTCAGAATTTAATCCCCCTAATGCCTCTAAAGGAAAAATATAGGTCTGGAATATGTTCTCAGACTGACTGTCTCCTGTAATCTCGCTAATTTTCCAGAGTTTGACATCGATCTGTCGTTGTAATGCCGAAAAACGACTTAAAGGAAATACTACAGACTGTCCAGAAGTATCTGTCAATTGGATGGAAAAATCTATAGGTGGTTCTGGTTCATTCTCATCTTCAGTTTCTTCATCATTGTTATTTTCTTGTTCTGAATCTTCATTTTCTACAGCGGTATCATTTCCTTCAGAAGGGTCTTCCTCTTTTTCATCATTTGAGTTATTATTATCGATCCATTTTCCTTTTGTTTTGGGGCTACTATCTGCAGTAGATTCAGCAAGTGAAAAGGTTAGCACTGAAGTGCTATCCATATTTTTGAAAGGTTTAAGGCGCTTCAATGAATAGCTAGCACGTATAGAATCAGAGATTTTTGCAAACTGCTTTTTGCCATTTAAGGAATCTTGCTTTTCGAGTAGATCTTCATCATAGTGCCAGCCAATATAGGCTGCTCGACTTCCTTTCTTACCCCATTTTAATTGAATTTCCTGTTCCTTCCAGACGGTAAGGTTTTTAGATGATATTTGAATAGAATCTGCGGTAGTCGTGGTTACTTCAAAATCTTCATCAAAAGAGGCTAAAGGTGCAAAAGATGCATCCTGAAATTGGTTGAGATATATGGTTTCAGGCAACCAGTTTTTTCCGGAACGGGCATCACTAAATAATGGGAGATACTTTTTATCGTCCTTGAGTGTTACTTCAAAAAAAGCACTTAAGTATACTTTGGCAATTTCACGCTGTTCTTCTGCGGTAAGTAATTGTTTCAGATTGAGTAAACGGGTAAAAGGAGTGCCTACGTCATTATTTCCCCAGCTGGTATTGAATTGTCCGTGATTAGCTCCATAAATGTATAAACCAGATTTAAAATGATACAGGCTATCAGAAAAAGTGATACGCTCGTACTGTTTGGATCCTGCAAAAGAACTCACATCGGCATCTTGTGAACCGTGAAGCACAAAATAGTTAACATCCTTTAATGCTGATCTTGTATTTCCTGGTTCGTATTGTCCATCTACGGGTGCAATAGCCGCTACAGCTTCAATATTGTAATGATAATCCAAAGGGATCGTGGCATCATCGGGATAATGAGATAAACTATTTAAAAGAGCGGCATGGGCAACGGCTTCACCACCACGAGAATGTCCTATGAGCGCAAGCTTAGTAGTATCTATCTTTTGATAAAAAGGACTGTTTGAGTCAACATTCCATTCGTGCCATTGTCTTAGATGTTCTAATAATAACCAACCTCTGGCATCGTTTTCTTCTTCCAGTCCGCCAGTAATATCAGACCATGAACCATTGAGGAAATTTTCATCCACAGAGGCAAATATAATTCCTCTCGACGCAAGCAATTCACCCAGATATTCGTATCCGACATCTGAGTAATCCTGCATACTATGATTGCCATGAACGATTAATGCTAGAGGGAATGGCCCTTCTCCTTCAGGATACCATACATAAGCGTTTAATGGAAGGGATTTTTCATCAAACCCCCAATACTTTTCTCTATACCATCCTCCAAAACCACTCCAATTATCCAAAAAGGCAACACCGTTTACAACATCTGTTTTGATAGATACGTCAGTGCTAAATTCAGAGCGATGTTTGTCATTTCCACTTCCATAGGTCAGTGTTTTTACAGTAAAACTTCCATGAGTTGCCGGAGAAGATATATCCAGTGCAGGAATTTTATTGGCAGATAATTGCGCCGCATTAGTAATGGGATCGGTTTCAATTCCTTTAGGGATATAATGAATAATCGCCATTGCAATTCCTGAAATACCCATAAGTAATCCAAGAATAGTAATTACCTTTTTAGGAGTTGTTAAGCGGTTGAACGTAGTTTTATAGAGTACGCTTATCGCCGCGCCTATCAATAAACTAGTTAATGAGAAAACCAATACATATAATGCCTCGCCGCTTAAAGCCATAAAGAGGACGGGAACACAAATGATAAGTGCAATTTTTAAGATTTTAGGGAAAAGATGGAGTCGTCTGATTAGCAAATTTACAAGGAGTGCAATAAGTATTAATGCGACACTAATGATAATAAATAAAAGCAGTATCCACAGATCTCCCATAGCCCTTGTACTTAAACTTACAAAGAGTATGAAGAGAATGGCAGTTGTCCAGAAAAGCCCTTTGGATGCACCTTGAATAGCATTTTTTCCAGGGGTAATGGCTTGAATTTTTTTAGCAAGCCATAGCCTAATATTCTTAATTCTTTTTTTCATGATTGATGAGGTAGTTTGAAATCATTGGATAGGTGTCTAATGGTCATAAAAAGATACAATAAAAAAAGGCAGATTTTAAAATCTGCCTTTTTCTTTAGATGTTATAAAACTATTAATGTAAACAGCATTGTCCATTAGAAACTGTACCGGGACAGTTCTGTCCTGCAGGAGTTAGAAGTGCGCATGGAGAACCGTTTACAGGGAGTCCAATAAAATTAGAAAAGCATCCTGTAAATTGACAGTTTGAAGGACAAGTCCCTCCATTGATAGCTTTTTGAGCAGTTTTTGACAGTTTTTTCCCTAAAATTTTCGCTTTTTTCATATTGATAAAGTTTTACGTTAAAAAACAACTTATGTTGTTTCTCTTTAAAGTTAACGAGAATAGATATGAGTAATTATTTGTTAATCAATAAATTAATGTTAATTAATAAATTTGTGAAGAATATTGATATGGGTTAGAAAAGTATTAGAATAATCTATATGTAACATTGATTTACTAATATTTTTTTAGAAAAACTACCTATCTCAGGTTCTTATTAAAGATACAGAACCGCTGCTTTTTTTGTACTTTCGACCGAAAAAGAAAAGCCTTTGAAAACCCTATTTTTTCTGACCTCTTTTATACTGTTAGTCCATAGTTTAATGGCGCAGACGGATCCCATTACACCACAACGGTTAGATACCATTGTATTACAATCGTCACGTATCAAAAGTAATCTTCAAAAACTCCCGGCCGCTGTTTTTAGTTATAAGACCACACCTGCAGATGCTGCCCGACAACAACTGGCATTACAGGAATATCTCTTTGATGCCCCTGGTGTATTCACTCAAAATGCCAATAATTTTGCACAAGATTTACGAATCTCCATTCGCGGGTTTGGAGCACGATCCGCTTTTGGAATACGAGGGATTAAACTCATTGTTGATGGTATTCCAGAGACCACTCCCGATGGCCAAGGACAATTGGACAACCTTAATTTGGGTATTATTGATAATATCGAAGTGATCAAGGGACCGAGTTCTTCACTTTATGGTAATGCTTCGGGAGGTGTTATTGTTATTAGTACTATAGATCAATATAAAAATAAGGATATATCAAGACCTAATGGTACTGTGGCCAATGGTGTTTTTAGATTAAAACCTGTATATGGATCTTATGGTTTTCAGCAGTATCAAGCCACTGCTGGTTTTGGTACGACAAAAGCCAACTATCTTTTACATGGAAGTTATGCGACTTCAGATGGATATCGAGATCAAAGTGGTTTTGAGCAATATAATTTTAATGGTAAAAGCAATTTCCGCGTCGGCGAAGATCTCAAAATAACGGGTATCCTTAATTACAGCAATAGTCCGGTTGCAGAAGATGCCGGTGGCTTAACACTGGAAGAAGTAGAAGCAAATCGCAGGCAGGCTCGCAGCCGTAATGTAGATTTTCAAACCGAAGAAGACATTCAACAGTTGAAGATTGGCACGAGTATACAGTGGGAAATTAATGATGATTGGCAGCTCAATAACTACCAATTTTATAATTACCGGGATTTTAATGGACTATTGCCTTTTGAGTTCGGAGGAATTATAGATTTGCAGCGCAATTATATTGGACACGGAACCAGTGTAAATTATAAAGTATCATCCAATACCCTTAGTCTGGGCTATGATATAGGATATCAAAATGATAATAGGCGCCGATTTTTTAATCTGGAAGGAATACAAGGTGGTCAAACCTTGAATCAACAAGAGCGTTTTACAGCTATAGGAGTGTATGCCATAGACCATTTTACAGTAAACAAGTGGTTGTTTACCGCAGGTTTACGCTATGATTATAATCAGATAGAAGTTGAAGATCGCTTGCTTGCTAATGGCAATGATTCTGGAGATATTGTTTTGAACACGATTAATCCTAGTATTGGAGTGAGTTTTGAATGGTTTAAAAATCATCAGGTATACACCACCCTTTCTACCAGTTTTGAAACCCCTGCATTGTCTGAGTTATCAGCAGATCCAGATGGAGGACAAGGGTTTAATGAAGATCTGGATCCTCAACGTGCGATCAATTATGAAATTGGCTTTAAGGGAAGTCCACTTCCAAATCTTAGCTATCAACTAGCATTGTTTTTAATTGACACCCAAGATGATTTAGTGCCTTTTGAATTGGAAGCTTTTCCCGATCGGACATTTTTTAGAAATGCCGGGCGAACCCGAAGACAAGGAATAGAGATAGCTGCGCAATACGCTTTCGCGATCCCGATGATTATCGGGACATGGAATGCAACAGCATCGTATACCTACTCTGATTTTGAGTATCGTGATTTTGTACTTCCTAATGGAGACTTCTCCGGAAATGTTCTTCCAGGAATCCCGAGAAGTACAACAAGTTTTCAATTACGTTATGGAAAACCCAAAGGATTCAATGCCAGTGTACAAAGTAGTCTTGTAGGACGTTTGTATGCCAATGATAGCAATACAGTTGTTGTTGACGGTTATGAATTAATCAATCTACGGTTAGGGTATACTATAGCGTTGAAGAAAATGAAGATACTTCCTTTTTTCGGAATTAATAATCTATTCGATACCACCTATAATGACAATGTACGTATCAATGCCTTTGGCGGACGCTTCTTTGAACCTGCTCCGGGAATTAATGGGTATGGAGGTGTAAGCTTTGAATTTTGAATTCAGAATTCAGAATTCAGAATTGTATATTTAACAGATGACCGAATTTCAAATCTATCTTATTGCCAGTATTGGGGCGATGATTGCCGGAGGCATCAATACCCTTGCGGGTAATGGGAGCGCAATTACCCTTACCATACTTACAGAGCTATTGGGGCTGCCTCCCAATGTTGCAAACGGTACGAATAGAATAGGAGTTTTTACCCAAACGAGTGTTGCTGCCTGGGTTTTTCATAAGAATGGAAAGCTAAGAAGCACCCATGTTGAAAAATATTTATGGCCCGTCTTTCTGGGCGCTATTGCCGGAGGTGTACTGGCTCTTAATGTAAGCAATGAACAGTTTAGAGCGGTATTTCGTTTTATGATGGTCTTTATGTTGGTTGCCGTCGTGGTAAAACCCAAACGATGGTTACGGCAAACAGATCCTACGTTTAAACCGAATATGTGGATATGGATTCCAGCCTTATTTATACTGGGATTTTATGGGGGGTTTATCCAGATGGGGATGGGTGTCTTTTTTTTGATCATCATGGTATTGGGGATGCGTGTTAATATTATAGAAGCCAATGCTTTTAAAGGACTAGTGATCGGTGTATATACGCTATTTGTCATAGGAATGTTTCATTATCAAGGCTTGATCGATTGGAAGATTGGAGGAATCATGGCTATTGGACAGACTATAGGAGGATGGTTAACCGCTCGTTTTGCGAGTAAAAGCAAATGGGCTGATCAGGTAGCATATTATGTGCTGATTGTCGTGTTAATTGCTGCGATTTTAAGGATGTATCTTAGCTAACTCTATGGCTTCTATTTATATACATATCCCTTTTTGTAAACAAGCCTGTCATTATTGTGACTTTCATTTTTCCACGA
>CAZPTJ010000060.1:0-14604 GCA_964589085.1 uncultured Flavobacteriaceae bacterium
ATGGGTTCAAAATATATCTGGATTTTAGAGTATTTTTGTAATCGCAAAAAATGAAGATTCCAATTTATATCAAATAAGATTTTATGAAGTATCAAGCGCAACGCCCTGCACTTATTCTGTTAGCTGACGGGACTATATTTTATGGAAATGCTGTCGGAAATAAAGAAGGAACAGCTTTCGGGGAAGTATGTTTTAATACTGGAATGACAGGTTATCAGGAGATTTTTACAGATCCTTCGTATTTTGGGCAATTGATGGTAACCACAAACGCCCATATTGGAAATTATGGGGCGACAAATAGCGATACTGAATCTACGGGCGTTAAGATTTCTGGCTTAATTTGCAGAAACTTTAGTTATACATATTCCAGAGCCGAAGCAGAAGAATCATTAGAAGAGTTTTTAGCTGAAAATCAACTTTTTGCAATTGCAAATGTGGATACCCGTGCTTTAGTGACACATATAAGAGATCACGGAGCGATGAATGCCGTAATTACAACTAACGTAGATGATATTAATACGTTAAAAACAAAACTACAGGAAGTGCCGAGTATGGCTGGATTAGAACTCGCCTCCAAAGTGTCTACAAAAGAAGCCTACTATTATGGAGAAGAGACCGCTTCATATAAAGTGGCTGCTTTGGATATTGGGATCAAAGAAAATATATTAAGAAATTTTGCAAAGCGAGATGTCTATATTAAGGTTTTTCCATACGATACCGCTTATAGCGAAATGAAAACCTGGAATCCGGATGGTTATTTTTTGTCAAATGGCCCTGGAGATCCGGAACCTTTAGAAAATGCAATACAGGTGGCTAAGGAAATATTGGCGGATAATGCGCCTTTATTTGGGATATGCCTTGGACACCAGGTAATTGCAATAGCAAATGGTATTTCTACGTATAAGATGCATAACGGACATCGCGGTATTAATCACCCTGTTAAGAATATGGTTACGGGAAAAGGAGAGATTACTTCTCAAAACCATGGTTTTGCAATTAATCGTGAAGAAACGGAGAATCATCCGGATATTGAAATTACCCATGTGCATTTGAATGATCATACCGTTGCAGGAATGCGCTTGAAAAATAAAAACTGTTTCTCAGTACAATATCATCCTGAAGCCAGCCCTGGACCTCATGACGCAAGTTATTTGTTTGATCAATTCATAGAAAATATTCAAAAAGTAATGGTATAAACCGTTCCTTATTTTGATCGAAAACGATGTAGGACATTCTAGCTGTTCTTCAATCGAAACAGTAGGACAAATTGTATCTTTACCCCGCAATAAGTTTCCATTATTAACCTTTTTAGTATTTAAAAATGAGTATTATCATAGACGTTCACGCGAGACAAATTTTTGATTCAAGAGGCAATCCTACTATAGAGGTTGACGTATATACAGAAAATGGTGCGTTGGGAAGAGCTGCTGTTCCTTCAGGGGCTTCTACTGGTGAACATGAAGCCGTAGAGTTGCGAGATGGAGGGGATGCTTTTATGGGCAAAGGAGTTCAAAAGGCGGTGGGCAATGTAAATACGATAATTGCGCAGGAACTATTAGGAGTTTCCATTTTCGAGCAAAATTATATTGATCAGACTATGATCAATCTTGATGGAACACCTAATAAAGCAAAACTTGGAGCAAATGCTATTCTTGGAGTTTCCTTAGCGTGTGCTAAAGCCGCTGCTGCTGAACTCAATATCCCTTTATATCGATACGTAGGTGGAGTGAGTGCAAATACATTGCCTGTTCCCATGATGAATATTATTAATGGAGGATCCCATAGCGATGCGCCCATTGCATTTCAAGAATTTATGGTAATGCCTATAAAGGCGCAAAGCTTTACACATGCAATGCAAATGGGTACGGAGATTTTTCATAACCTTAAGAAAGTATTACACGATCGAAACTTAAGTACTGCCGTAGGTGACGAAGGCGGGTTTGCGCCTGCTTTGGATGGAACTGAAGATGCCCTGGATAGCATAAAAAATGCTGTAGAAAAGGCTGGATATACCTTAGGAGAAGATGTCATGATAGCTCTTGATTGTGCTGCTGCCGAATTCTATGTCGATGGACAATATGATTATTCAAAATTTGAAGGAGCAGGAGGTCAGATAAGAACCAGTGAAGAACAAGCCGATTATCTTGCGGAACTAGCCGGAAAATACCCTATAATATCAATAGAAGATGGGATGGACGAAAATGATTGGGAAGGTTGGAAATACCTTACGGATAAGATAGGAGATAAAGTTCAACTTGTTGGAGACGATTTATTTGTAACTAATGTTGAGCGATTAGAGCGAGGGATTACAAATGGAATAGCTAATTCTATTCTAATTAAAGTGAACCAAATAGGAACACTTACTGAGACTATTGCTGCTGTTAATATGGCACATAACGCTGGATACACATCAGTGATGTCTCACCGTTCCGGAGAAACAGAAGATAATACAATTGCAGATCTTGCCGTAGCATTAAATACAGGTCAAATTAAAACAGGATCAGCATCTCGATCTGATCGCATGGCAAAATACAATCAACTTTTGCGTATTGAAGAGAATCTTGGAAATACGGCATATTTTCCTAAGGAAGCCGCATTTAAAGTAAAATAGTTGTTGCTGAGTAATTTCAGTTCGAAATCTAACTGCAAAAACCATCAATATTGATGGTTTTTTGCATTAAAACAGTCGTTAAAAAACAATATAAAATAGATTAAATGCACGCATATATGACTTTTTTTAACACCTTATTTATAAAATGTAAATATTTTTATTAAATTATACTATTGATAATCAAAAGATTAATCATATAATTAACATATGTAGGTATAATATTACAGTGAAATAATTGCATAACTTAGTTTTTTGAGTAATTTTCCAATCCCAAACATAATGAACTAATTCAAATTAACCTATGATACCAATGTGATGGCTAATACTCTTTTTTAGACTATTTATCCTCACAAATTTTAAATTTTGTCACAACCTGTAATTTTTTTCGATGTGGTTACCGCAAAATTACAAACGTTTTAAGTTGGGTAAGAGGGCGAGCAGACTGACCTTTTGTGTTACACGCTCGCTCTTTTTTAAAATTTAACTTGGAATTTCATTCTAAGTTTTGGTTTGAAGTTGGGTAAAGGGTATATGCTATGGCTATATGCCCTTTTTTTGTTGTAGTAAACCTAGCGTCTTCACCGTTTTCATAAGTCTTTATCCTTCAATTATTTTATGCCTTATTCTTCCAGTAGTTAACTTTTATCTGTATTTACTTTAAATGTTAATTAATTGTGAATTTACCAGATTAAGTAATATTTAACCCGATCTGAGTAAGGAAATGTTAAAATAACCGCCTTATGTTTTGTATTTTAGTAGACGCACATTAATTATAAACTAATCTCAAATAATTGTTGACCAAAAATGGCAGATAAAGCAACGCTAACCATAGGGGATCAGAACTTTGATTTTCCTATTATTACAGGAACCGAAAAAGAAAAAGCAATAAACATAAAAACCTTAAGAGGGGCGACAGGTGGGATCACTACGATAGATCCAGGATATAAAAATACTGGATCTTGTGAGAGTGGGATTACCTTTTTAAATGGGGAAGAAGGAATATTGAGGTATAGAGGCTATGCTATAGAAGACCTTGCTGAAAAAGCTGACTTTCTTGAGGTAGCTTATTTGTTGATTTTCGGAGAACTACCAACATCCGATCAATTAGCAAAGTTTGATAAAGATATTAAATCAGAATCCCATGTGGATGAAGATATGAAGCGCATCTTAGATGGGTTTCCAAAATCTGCCCACCCCATGGGTGTTTTAGCATCACTGACCAGTGCTTTAATCGCATTTAACCCTACATCTGTTAATGTGGAGTCAGAAGAAGAAATGTATAACGCAATTGTCAAGCTTTTAGCAAAATTCCCTGTTTTGGCTGCTTGGGCAATGCGCAAAAAGAATGGTCAACCCTTAGATTATGGTGATAATTCATTAGGCTATGTAGAAAATTTACATAAAATGATGTTCTGCAAGCCTAATGAAGATTATAAGGTAGATAGAGCAGTGATCGATGCTCTTGATAAATTATTAATCCTTCATGCAGATCATGAACAAAACTGTTCTACATCTACAGTGCGTATTGTAGGTTCTTCGCATGCGGGACTTTTTGCTTCAATTTCTGCAGGAATTTCTGCATTATGGGGGCCACTGCATGGTGGAGCAAATCAAGCTGTAATCGAAATGTTGGAGGCTATAAGAGAAGATGGAGGAGATACAAAAAAATATATGGCCAAGGCAAAGGATAAAACAGATCCATTTAGATTAATGGGCTTTGGGCATAGAGTATATAAAAACTTTGATCCCAGAGCAAAGATTATTAAAGTTGCAGCAGATGAGGTATTGGGTCAACTGGGGATAGATGATCCAGTGTTAGATATAGCTAAAGGTTTAGAAAAAGAAGCTTTAGAAGATCAATACTTTGTTGATCGTAAATTGTACCCTAATGTCGATTTCTACTCTGGTATTATATATAGAGCTTTAGGTATCCCTGTAGAGATGTTTACAGTGATGTTTGCTTTAGGTCGTATGCCGGGTTGGATTGCACAATGGAAGGAAATGCGTGAGCGCAAAGAACCTATTGGGAGACCACGTCAGATATATATCGGTGAGAATTTTCGAGAATTTAAGGAAGTCTCAAAGCGTTAATATCACGTATAATAATAAATTAATAAAGGGACAATATTTCATATAATGGCCCTTTTATTTTATGCTTTCGCGAAAGCGTAAATGAGCTTATATCTTTGCAAAATTTTGCTTGCTGTTTTGGTAAAATTGGTCAACGCTTCAACGAGGTTTTAGTATCTTCGTCTCATGTTAAAATTGAATGTTAAAGACGAAACGTCGCGACTAAGAGCAGTCATTTTAGGAACTGCAAAAAGCTGTGGTCCAACTCCCAAATTAGAAGATGCATATGACCCTAAAAGTGCTCAGCATATAGCTGCGGGAACATACCCTTTAGAAGAAGATATGATTCCTGAAATGGAAGCTGTGGCAGCAGTATTAAAAAAATATGAAGTCACTGTTTTCAGACCAAAAACTATAGAAGATTACAATCAAATTTTTTCGCGAGACATTGGTTTTGTGATAGACGATAAGTTTGTTAAATCAAATATACTTCCAGACAGGGAACGAGAGATTGAGGCTATTCAACACGTTATTGATAAAATAGCGCCAACTCATATATTTAGACTTCCTGAAGAAGCTCATGTGGAAGGAGGTGATGTAATGCCTTGGGGGGAATATTTATTTATAGGAACCTATAGTGGAGATGATTATCCCGATTATATAACTGCAAGAACAAATAAAGCGGCTGTTCAATATCTAGCAGAATTATTCCCGAATAAAAAAGTGATTCCTTTTGAATTACGAAAATCCAATACTGACCCCAAAGAAAATGCTCTTCACTTGGATTGTTGTTTTCAACCTGTAGGAAAGAATAAAGCTATTATCCATAAAAATGGATTTCTAAAAGAAAGCGAGTACCAGTGGTTAGTTGATTTATTCGGTCGTGAAAACATTTTTGAGATTACTAAAGATGAAATGTATAATATGAACAGTAATATTTTTAGTATTGCTCCAGATGTTATAATATCAGAAAAAAGTTTTACACGACTTAATCATTGGTTGCGTTCAATTGGAATAACCGTAGAAGAAGTTGCTTATACTGAAATTGCTAAACAAGAAGGATTGTTGCGATGTAGTACTCTTCCTTTGATCCGATATTAGATTTATTGTATTATTAAAACATAATTTAATTTTAACATTTTTTTAATTAAATTAAAGTAGGGTAAATAGATTTTAAACTGTTTTTTGTCTAAACAAAAAACAAAAAACAAAAAACTATGAAAACACACTACATTTTAATTACTGTATTATTCTGTCTGAGTTCCATTACATACGGACAATGGATAGATTTTGAAGATCAAACAGACGATCGTATTATCGTCTCTAATGTTTTTGATAATACTGATCCGAATGCTGTAGATGATCAGGAAAAAGATTTTGCTGTGGGAGATTTTGATAATGATGGTTTTGATGACTTAGTGGTGGTAAGAAAATTGCCTTTTTCAGTAGGAGGCAGGAGAACAGATCTTTTGTTTATGAATAGAAATGGAGTTTTAATAGATGAAACAGATATTTTTATTCCAGAATTTTTAAGTACCGATACAGATGCTAGAGATATATTACCCATAGATGTTGATAACGATGGCTGGCTAGATTTAATTGCAGTAAATACTTTTGAGGATCCACCAAATTTATATATGAATAGAGGCTTAAATGGTAATGGAGACTGGTTAGGTTTTGTTGATGAGTCTGATGTTAGATTGCCTAACCTTCCTTTAAATCCATTACAAATTTGCGCAGTTGCCGTAGGTGATGTTACAGGAGATGGGGCAGACGATTTGTATATGGCGAGTTACTTTGATACAGGTACAGCTGGAGCTTCTCCAATTAATGATTTTTTGTTGATTAATGATGGAAATGGGAATTTCACTAATGAAAGCCAAGTCCGATTAGGGGATTTAAGAATATCCAGTTTTGGTACCGCAGTAGAGTTTCACGATTTTGATAACGATGGGGATCTAGATATTATGAAAAATCATGGACTTGCTCCTGAGCCTCCATTAGGTCAAGGCGCATTTATTCTTTACAATGATGGAACTGGGAATTTTGATAATTTTACAGCTCTTCCAACAATTACATCATATATGATAACATCTGGAGATTTAAATGAAGACGGTTTCTTTGATTTTTATGTGGCAGATGATGGACAAGATTATACAATTTCTATTACCGGCGCAACAATTGATCAGAATGTGACTACTACTACACAATTTATTAATAGTAATAGAGTGTTGGATTTTGGAGGCAATTTAAAATTAGCCGATTTGGATGGAGATGGAGATTTAGATGTTGGTATGTCTAGTGCAGATGTAGATTTGCCTCCTTGTGAAACAGGCTTTTTTAGAAGTTTTATTATTTTAGAAAATGAAGGTGATGCCAGTGGTAATATTATTCATCCTTTTGGTGATACAGCTAACCCTTGGAACATATCAACTCATGATCACGATTATATAGATCTCAATAACGATGGACTTTTGGATATGATTTTAGGAACTTGTGATGGATATAGAGTATTTATACAAGATAACCCAGCATTGGCCGTTACAGATAATGCAACTACTATTGAAGATAATATATCAATTGCTCCTAATCCTAGTAATGGAATTATAAATATAAATGTTAATAGATCTCAAAGCTCTAATATAACAGCAAACTTATATGATATCACTGGAAAATTACTAACTACATTTGATACCGATACAAGACTAAGTAATACGGTTCGAACTGATTTAAGAAATTACACAAATAAAGGAGGTGTGTATTTCTTAAAGTTCACCACAGAAGATAATAACACTATAACAAAGAGAATAGTTGTTCGATAAATAAAAAAGATTAATAAAGAAGAGGAGGCTGTCTTAATTTTTGGACAGCCTTTTTTGAATATTGTATTTGTGGAAGAAAATATCTTAGGTCGTCTAATTTCAAGCCCTTAAAGGTTTAAATTTAGTTGTAAAGTAAAATTTAATCTGACAATACTTTAACTTTTTGAGCCAGATCTTTTGCTCTTTTCGTTACTGCAACAACATCTCCCTTAACATCATCATAAGTGACAATAACCCCCATACGGCGATAGGGTCTTGAACTAGGTTTTCCAAAAAGCCTAAAATCTGATTTTGGAGCCGCTGCTAATTCGTTTATCCCTTCAAAAGTTGGGTTTTTAGAATGATCAGAGGCTAGAATTACGGCACTTGCACCGATACGCTCTTGAGTAATAGTAGTAATAGGTAAACCCAAAATAGCTCTTAGGTGTAATTCAAATTCATTATAATTTTGAGTATTTGCTAAAGTTACCATACCTGTATCATGAGGCCTAGGAGAGAGTTCAGAAAAATAGACGCCATCATTTGCTATAAAAAATTCTACGCCCCAGATTCCAGCGCCACCTAAAGCAGCGGTAACTTTATTGGCCATTTCTTGAGCCGTATTCAGGTGTTCTTCAAGCATATTTGCAGGTTGCCAACTTTCTTGATAATCACCACGCTCCTGACGATGTCCTATTGGAAGACAAAAAAGTGTAGAACCTTCATTTTGAGTTACTGTAAGCAAAGTAATTTCATAATTGAAATGAATAAAACCTTCTACAATAACTTCTGCTACATCACCACGTGAGCCTTCTTGTGAATACTTCCAGGCTTTTTCAATATCATCTTCAGATTGGATTGTGCTTTGACCTTTTCCGCTGGATGACATCAATGGTTTAATGACACAAGGTATTCCTATTTCCTGAACAGCTTGCCTTAATGTTTCAACCGAAATTGCGTAACAATAAGGAGCAGTTTTTAAATCCAAATTTTGTGCTGCCAGATCCCGTATTGCTTTACGATTCATAGTATAATTTACTGCTTTGGCACTGGGAACTACGGTGTATCCTTCTTGCTCATAAGCATAGAGACGCTCTGTGCGTATAGCCTCAATTTCTGGAACGATATAATCAGGTTGATGTTTTGCAACTATTGTGTCTAAAGCCTCTTCATCTAGCATATTAATGACTTCAAAAGCATCTGCAACCTGCATGGCTGGAGCATTAGGATAGCTATCTACGGCAATTATAGTTTGTCCTAAACGCTGTGCAGCGATAACAAATTCTTTGCCTAACTCTCCTGATCCTAAGAGCAATATTTTTTTAGTCATACTTTTTGAAAATGAAAGCCGTATTTTAAAAAACCTAATTTAAGAAGAAACGGCCTTTTTAATTCGATTAACTGCTTCTTTAATGTCATCCGTACTAGCTGCATATGAAATACGAATACTATTGTCATTTCCAAATGCTACACCTGTGACGGTTGCGACTCCTGCTTGTTCCAATAAGTACATGGAGAAATCTGAAGCATCTTTAATTAGAACCCCATTTAAAGTCTTTCCAAAGAAATAAGAGATATCCGGGAACACATAAAAGGCTCCTTCAGGTTCATTACAGACAAAGCCTTCTATAGTATTTAATAAATCTAGAATGAGAGTCCTTCTGTTTCTGAAGGCATCAATCATATATTGAACATTACTTACAGGAGCTTGTAAAGCAGTTATAACAGCACGTTGAGCAATACAATTCGTACCACTGGTAATTTGTCCTTGCATTTTATTACAAGCTCGAGCAATAACACTTGGGGCACCAATGTATCCTACACGCCACCCAGTCATTGCGAAGGCCTTTGAAACACCGTTTACAGTCACTGTTCTATCATACATGTCATCAAATCGAGCCATACTAAAATGCTCGCCAACATAATTAATATGCTCATAGATCTCGTCACTTACTACAATAATTTGTGGGTGCTTTTGTAAAACATCGGCAAGAGCTCTTAATTCTTCTTTGCTATAAATGGAACCACTTGGATTACAAGGAGAACTATACCATAGCATTTTTGTTTTTGGTGTAATTGCAGCTTCTAATTGTTCCGGAGTCATCTTATAATCATCGGCTATAGATGTTTTGACCTCTACAGGGATACCTTCTGCAATTTTTACAATATCACTATAGCTTACCCAGTATGGACAGGGCAAGATAACTTCGTCGCCAGGATCTAGAGAAACCAAAGCAATATTTGCAAGAGATTGTTTAGCTCCGGTAGAAACCACAATTTGGGAAGGTTCAAAAGTTAAATGGTTATCTCTTTTGAATTTGGTGATAATAGCTTCCTTTAATTCTGCATAACCATCGACCGGAGTATACGAATTATAGTTGTCCTCTATAGCCTGAATAGCAGCATCCTTTATGAAATCAGGAGTGTTAAAATCGGGTTCTCCTATACTTAGACCTATTATGTTTTTTCCAGTAGCTCGTAATTCTCTGGCTTTGGCAGCCATAGCCAATGTGGCCGAAGTCGCCATACTTGTAACACGGGTAGAGAGAGTACTCATAAATTTGATTGGTTTAAAATATTATGCAGTCACTAGCCTATTAGGTTTAATTCCCATATCTCTCAAATGTCTAAAATGAGCCATTAATGCCTTACGAGTAGTTTTGTATTCGTGATATGGTAAATTAAATTCTTTTGCAGTTTCTCTTACAATCTTGCTTATTTTAGTATAATGTACATGACTGATGTGTGGGAAAATGTGATGTTCTACCTGATGATTTAATCCTCCTGAAAACCAATTCATTATTCGATTTTTTGTAGAAAAGTTCACTGTGGTAAAAAGCTGGTGAATTGCCCAAGTGTTTTTCATGGTACCTGTATTGTCAGGCAATGGCATTGTAGCGTCTTCAACGATATGTGCAAGTTGGAAGATTAAACTTAAAATAATACCCGCAGTGTAATGCATAATAACAAAGCCTAATAATATCTTCCACCAGGGAAGATTGACAAATATCATTGGAATAACGATCCACATACTCACATAGATAATTTTTGTTATGATAAGCGTACTCCACATTTTTTTTGGATTAGGCTCTTTACCATAGCCTAGTTTACGTTTTAGGAAGCGTTTCATTTGAAGATAGTCTGCTGTAATCGCCCAATTGATAGTAAGCAATCCATAAAGTAGTAAAGAATAATACTGTTGGAATCTATGCATAGAATGCCATTTTCCATGTTTTGAAAAACGCATTATATGTCCTGCTTCCATGTCTTCGTCATGACCATGAATATTGGTGTATGTATGATGGAGTACATTATGTTGTACTTGCCAATTGTAAACATTTCCAGCTAAAATATAAATACTACTTCCCATGAGCTTATTAACCCATTTTTTGCTTGAAAAAGATCCATGATTACCATCATGCATCACATTCATTCCTATGCCAGCAAGACCAATACCCATAACAAATGTGAGTGCAATTTGGATCCAGGTGGGCATATCTAAGGTTAGAAAAAGGAAATAGGGAACTAGATATAACGAAAACATAATAATTGCTTTGAGGTATAATTTCCAGTTACCTGTCCGTTTAATATTATTTTCTTTAAAATAGAGATTTACACGTTTATTGAGAGTTCTAAAAAAATTAGCAGAATCGTTACGAGAAAATTTTATAGAGTTTTCCATAGTTTAATCATTGCAGAACAACAGGATCTATTCATATTATTAAGACACAGAGTTGTTGAAAATGCATTTTTAAACATCAAAAATAATGATATATCTGATGCTTTAGCTTAAATTTTATAAAAAAATAACATAGTGAATTCCCTACTTTTGTATGAGATAATTTCGTATGAATATTATAAAAAAATACTTCCCTCAACTTGCGGATGACCAGATTTCAAAATTTGATCAATTACAGAATATTTACAGTGACTGGAATTCAAAAATAAATGTTATTTCTCGTAAAGATATTGAGGAAATTTATACAAGGCATGTATTGCATTCACTAGCTATAGCTAAAGTGCAAGCTTTTCTGCCCGGAACCATTGTACTGGATGTTGGTACTGGAGGTGGTTTTCCTGGAATTCCATTAGCCATACTTTTTCCTGAAGTACAATTTCATTTAGTTGATAGTATAGGGAAGAAGATAAAAGTGGTAAATGAGGTGGTAATGGCATTAGATTTGAATAATATAAAAACGACGCAGGCTCGTGCCGAAACCATCACTGCAAAATATGATTTTATTGTAAGCCGTGCGGTAACCAAAATGGAAACTTTTGTTCCTTGGGTAAAAAAGAAAATAGCAAAGAAAAGCAACCATGAACTAAAGAATGGAATATTGTATTTAAAAGGAGGTGATTTAGAAGAAGAATTGAGTGCATATATCAATGCACAAATATTCCCGATTTCTACTTATTTTGAAGAATCATTTTTTGAAACAAAAAAAGTAGTTTATCTCCCTTTAAAATATAGACCTTAATTTTTTTTGAATATATAGGCAACCATTTCTTTTTTATAAACGTCTATACAAATAGAAACTTTAACGAACTTACATTGAAAGTTGTACCTATATATATTGACGAGCAACAACTCATAAAAAAAGCAAAGGCCAACCGAAGGGAAGCTCAGCATAAATTATATGAGAAATATGCCCCAAAAATGTTGAGCGTATGTCGTTATTATATAAAAGATATCCATCAAGCAGAAGAAGCGATGTGTAATGGGTTTTTAAAAGTTTTTACACATTTAAAGTCTTATGCAGGAACTGGTAGTTTTGAAGGTTGGATACGTCGCATTATGATAAGAGAAAGTATTTCATACTTGCGGAGTCTGAAAAAATTATATTTCTCAGATGACGGTGAAATAACTCCTGCTGAGACTATTAATAATATCAATAGTGAACTTGAAGTCTCCCATATACAAAGGCTTATTGATAGATTACCAGAAGGTTATCGTGTTGTTTTTGTAATGTATGCCATAGAAGGATATAAACATCGTGAAATTGCAGACGCACTGGGAATTAGTGAGAGTACTTCAAAAACACAATTATTTAAGGCGCGAAAACAACTTCAGGAAGTGCTCGCTAAAGAAAATAAATTAAGTTATGGCACCCATTAAATTAGAAAATCATATAAAGGAGCGTCTTGAAGAACGAGAAATTGTTCCTTCAAATTCAGCTTGGGAACAGATTGCAGCAAACCTTGATGTTAAGGCTTCAAAAAAGCAAAGTAGAAAAAGACTATGGTTTGCTATTGCTGCAAGCTTTGTAGGAGGATTATTTATTGCTTCAATATTTTTTAAACCATCAAAAGAAGTATTTCCTAGTGTTAAAGTTGTCAGTAATCAAGAACATAAAGGATTCGAAGAGCATAATACTATTGATCAAAAACAAACTATCAATTATGATAGATCGGTAGACAAAAAAGATGCATTTAAAAATGTGATAGATACTCAACAGCAAAATAGTATAGCTTATAAAGGAATTAATGAAAATAAGCTTAATAAAAATGTAGATATAAATGTTGAAGATGCGATAAGGGAAGTTATTGAGAACGAATTGAAGTTGTCTTCAGTAACCCAGTCTGAAATAGACATTGCAAATTATGATACAATAAGACTAGATAAAAATAGTGTTATAGATTTGGCTGCTCTTGATGAAAAACTGAAAGTGCAAACAAGTATATATGAAGTTACAGAAGTAGAAGTCGAAGCTTTACTCTTGGCAGCACAACAACAAGTGCAACAGGGAAAACGGTATGTACAAAGAACAAATTTGATCGATGCAAATGACTTACTACTTGATGCTGAAGCAGAGGTAGACCCTGGAACTTTTAAAGATAGAATTTTTAAAACAATAAAATCTGGCTTAGAGGAAGTTGTAGAAGCAATTGTAGATGAAAATAATTAGAATAACTCATCAATAAAGTGCCACAATCAGGCACGCAAAAACAAACATTTATGAAATCAATACTTACAGTTATCGTAATGATAACACTAGGGCTTTTTGCTCAAAATGTACAAGCTCAGGAAGACTCAAAAGAAGAGAAACAGCCTAAGGGATTTGAAAAGCGATTCAGGCGATGGAAAGAACGAGCAATTCAGGATAGTTTACAAAAAGTACAATCCGTTAAAGAACAAATAGCGCAGTTTAATCAGGAAAAAGAAGGCATTAGATCCTTTTGGAAGGAAGATTTGAAGAGTGTGGTGCGATCTATAAATAAACGTGTAGAAAAAGAATATATTACAAGTGAAGAGGCGGAGGTGAAAAAAAAGGAGGCAGCAGAAAAAATTGCTAGAAATATGGAAAATCAACTGGCAATTGTTGATAATAAAATAGCATTGTTAGAACGTAATGGAACTGTAGATCCGACTTATTGGGGGACGAGTCTCCTATTTGGTTTAGGACATGAAGATAAAGATGGTACACGAGTTTTTGGATTTGCTCTCAATAAAAGGAATGGCAGGAGTAGGAGATTTAAATATGATAAACGTAGTACCTATGACCTCACATATGCTTTTGGTTGGAATAATGCGTTTACTGATGTTTCTGATCTTGGAGATACATTTTCTTTAAGACAATCAGGTTTTGCAGAGTTTGGATTTAATTGGAATACACGTATACTAGAAAATTCAGGAGCATTGCACTTTAGATATGGATTATCTTTTCAATGGAATAAACTAGATGCTGAAGACAATCAATTTTTTACGGTATCCAATGAAGTAGCTACTCTAGAAACTTTTGATGTAGATTTGAGAAAATCTCAATTAAGAAATAGCAATATTGTAGTGCCCTTACACTTAGAATTTGGTGGATATAAAAAGATAGAAAAGAAGAATTATATAAGATATAAAACACGTGGTAAATTTAGAATGGGTATTGGAGGATATGCTGGAGTACGCTTGGGAACACAACAAAAACTTAGATTCAGAAGAGATGGAGAACGTGTGAATACTAAAGAACGAACTGATTTTGGTGGAGATACTTTTGTATATGGAATAAGCAGTTATGTTAGAATTTGGGGAGATATAAGTATTTATGGTAAATATGATTTAAGTTCGGCCATTAACGCTCCTGAGCTAGGAGAAGTAAATAATGTTTCGCTTGGATTTCGTTTTGATTTATA
>CAZPTJ010000061.1:0-14344 GCA_964589085.1 uncultured Flavobacteriaceae bacterium
TTTGCAGCACTTTCAAGTTGTAATAGATTTTCTAATGCATAATCTGGGTTAAAAGCACATTTACGTATTTTTGTATTCGTTTTATGAAATGAGCATAAACAAAATTAATTTTTTGCGTACCAACCTAAATAATTAAATTTTTTATGCGAAAGCGTAGCGGTTGATCGATGTGGAAGATTTTTATTTGATTTATTTTCAATGAAATAAAAATTTTTAAATAGATGAAATACTCAAAAATTCCTGTAGCACAATCAATAGTAAGCCTTTGTTTAAGTAAAGGAATTCAAAAAGTAGTCATATCTCCGGGTTCACGCAATGCCCCCTTAACCATAGGTTTTGTTAATCATCCTGATGTAGAAGCATACAGCATTGTAGACGAGCGATGTGCTGCTTTTTTTGCACTGGGTATGGCGCAACAGACACAAATGCCCGTTGCGCTGGTGTGTACTTCTGGAAGTGCATTATTAAATTATTATCCTGCAATAGCTGAAGCTTTTTACAGTGACATCCCATTGATTGTGATAAGTGCAGATAGACCTATTGAGCGTATTGATATAGGTGATGGGCAAACCATACGACAACGTAATATCTTCAGCAACCATATTTTATATTCTGCAAACCTATATTCAGAAATTGTTCCTACAGATACCGTTACCGATATTAAGATTTTACAGAAAATCCGAGAAAGTCAACGGCATAACGAACAAGAGATTAATAAGGCATTAAACAATGCTATAGAAGGACAAGGTCCAGTACATATTAATGTTCCCTTTTATGAACCACTTTATGATCTTGTGGATCAGGCTATAGTACAGCCCATACATATTGCGCCTAAGATTGTCCACAAGGGATTGACAAAAGAAGAACTTCAACCTTTTGTCAAAAGTTGGAATAAGGCCAAACGGAAAATGATTATCGTAGGTGTATGCCCACCACATCAATTGGATGAAGAAATTTTAGAATTATTGGGGAATGATCCTAGTGTTATTGTATTTACAGAGACCACTTCTAATCTCCATCATCCTCGTTTCTTTACTAGAATTGATAATATCATAGGATCATTGGATGATGAAGGTTTTAAAGCATTACAACCTGATATTTTGCTTACGGTAGGAGGAATGGTTGTGTCAAAGAAGATTAAATCCTTCCTTCGCAAATATCAACCGGAACAACACTGGCACGTAGACCCTAAAAAAGCATATGACACCTATTTTTGCCTGAATAAGCATATCGAAGTTACGCCCGCTTATTTCTTTAGTCATTTTTTAAAACAAGTGAAACCTATTTTGTCTCACTATCAAAAAGAGTGGGCCGTGATAAGAAAGCAGCGTGATCAGAAACATAATGATTATACAGCGACGATGCCCTGGTGTGATTTTAAAGCATTTGATCTTGTACTTAGAGATATTCCCGATCATTCATTAGTCCAAATAGGGAATAGTAGTGCCATACGCTATGCACAACTTTTTAACGTCAATAAAACTTTAAAAGTATATTGTAACCGAGGAACCAGTGGTATAGACGGTAGTACAAGTACGGCAATAGGTGCTGCGATTGCTTCTGGAAGACCTACGGTTTTTATAACAGGAGACCTTAGCTTCTTTTATGATAGTAATGCATTGTGGAACGAGTATACCCCTAAGAATTTTAAAATTATTCTTATAAATAATTCAGGAGGGGGTATTTTTAGGATCCTTCCTAATAAAGATAAGAATAGTGATGCTTTTGATACCTATTTTGAAACAACACACCAGTTATCTGCTGCTCATCTATGTGATATGTATGGATGGCATTATGATAAGGTAATTCAAGCCGAAGGATATAAAAAAGCACAAGCAAGCTTATATGCATATAACGATGCCCCAAGCCTATTAGAAATCGTTACACCGCGCAAAATTAACGATGAAGTGCTACTTGGATACTTTGATTTTATCAAATGACGCATTTAGTTTAAGAAAGTTTTATAATTTGCTTATATTTAGGGAGATTTTTTAAACCCACAATTAAGAAAATATTATGAGCAAAAGAGACGAACTAATTGCAAAATACGCTGAAGATCTTAAAAGTAAATGCAATATGAATCCTGATATGGATTTATTGACTAAAGTTACTATAGGATGCGGACCTTCTATCTATAATGCAGACGCTGCTACTGTTTCAGGAAGTGATGAAAGCGAACTTGCGACGGTTAAAAATAATTTCCTAATCAAAAAATTAGGATTAAGTGATGGACCTAAACTAGATGACGCTATAGGTAGCGTTATTGATACTTACGGAAAGTCAAATAGAAATAAGTATCGCGCAGTAGTTTACTATATGCTAACAAAACATTTTGGAAAAGAGTCAATTTATAATTAATAACTAACTAACTAACCAACTATTATAAAACGCTTGGTATTTTACTAAGCGTTTTTTTATGGGTTTAAATATCTTTGTCATATGCTCGCAATAGGACACTATCACACACTTATAATAGACAGAGATACCGACCCTGGTCTTTTTCTGAGAGATACATCGGATAATGAAGTACTCTTGCCTAATAAATACAAACCGGAGGTCTTTGAATTAGAAGATCAAATAGAAGTATTTGTCTATCTGGATCATGAGGAACGCCCCGTTGCGACTACCTTAAAACCATTTATTGAATTATATAGTTTTGGGTATTTGCGGTGTACGGAGGTTTCTAATGTGGGAGCTTTTTTGGATTGGGGAATGGAAAAAGAACTTTTTGTTCCTTTTGCACAGCAAGCGAGACCTATGCAAGCAGGACATTGGTATGTGGTCTATATGTATCTTGACGAAAAAACCAATAGACTGGCAGCAACGAGTAAAACACAAAAGTATCTCTCCAACGAAGGACACAGTCTTAAAAAATATGACAAAGTAGATTTAATGGTCACCCATATTACAGATCGTGGTATTAATGTGATTATTAATGGAAAACATATGGGTCTTATTTACAAAGAAAATGTTTTTGAAGATCTACGTACCGGAGACCGTCTTCCTGGTTATATAAAGAAAATAAGAACAGATAACAAAATAGATGTTATTCTTCAGGAAGAAGGATATAAGAGTATTGAACCCAATGCACAATATATCTATGAAGAATTGATGGCAAATGATGGATTCTTACCATTGCATGATAAATCAGATCCCGAACAAATTCAGGCAGAACTGGGATTGAGTAAAAAAAGTTTCAAAAAAGCAATCGGTACCTTATATAAAGATCGCAAGATTATTATCAGTAAGGAAGGGATAAAAATTATAGAATAAGGATTTTCTTAGCGACCACCGCCACCGCCACGTCCTGCTGCTACAGATCTACAATACATCTGATGTGCGTTTTCCCCTCTAGCTCTTTTGTATGCTATGTTTTTCACTCCAGAAATACTTCCATCTTGAGAAAAGCCATACACTTGTCCTTTAATAGGAGCAACCTTGACCTCTTTAGTAATAAGATCTGGCGCTTTTTCATCGGTAAAAGAAACAACAACTTGTTGCTTGGGGGCTCTACTTTGTACTTGTGGATGCTTTTGAGTTCTAACACCAGTTATCGCATTAAGCGGCTTCATATAATCAGGAGTTTTAGAAGTCACAGCATCGATTTTAAAACCAGTAGTTTCAAAGTCTGTTTGTGAGAATCCTGTAATGGTCGCTAGTAATGCAAGGAGTAAACATATCTTTTTCATAGTCTAAATATATAATATCTATAGCTTAGGTCGCAATATTTATACCATGTTTAACATCAAAATTGTTAATTTTAACCTTTCGCCATATTTTGATCGACATAGATATCTTTATGCAATAAGATAGAAATAGCTTTAAGTTTAATATAGGAAAGACTCATATATACATAACCATCATACGTCGTACGATTAGGATTGGTACCCCAAGAATTTTTAACCTTATAATATATAGTACCATTCTGGTCAATCGCTTTTCCAGTGATATGCATCAGGTGATCATCTGTAGTATTATAATTTTCAAATTCCTGCTGGCGATACTGTTGATTAATTTCTTTTTCCGGAAGTGGTTTCAATACTGCAAGTTTTTTGTTTTCGGGTTGTTCAGGAATTACCGCTACCCCTTGTCTTGAAGAAAAGGTAATTTCACTCACATCACAATCCAGTGTAAGCGTATATCCTTTTTCCAATGCCTTATCTATTGTGGCAACAAATTCATCCAGTGGTACATTGTAAAAACTACCGTTAGAAAAATTATCTGGAATATTAAGAATGGAGGATTTGTAAAAAGGGATATGTGTAAAAGACGTTAGACTTATATAATCATCAGGATTGATGTTTACGCTTTTGCGAAAACTATCTGGAGTATATGTTTTTCCCTGAAAGGTGAAATTATCTGGATTTTTACCTAGATAAACATCCAGAACGCCTGCGACTGCCATTTTCCATTTTGGACTTAATTGACGACCGGGATTATCGATATATGTATCCAACATCGACTTAATTACGGAAACCATCTCTGCATGGTTATGACGATCATCAGTAGGAGCGAGGCCAGTATATGCATCAAGCGGTACGAGACCGTAATTTGCAATACTATTAATCACGTCGTGAGCAAGACCACCTTCACTAAACTGTGCCTTACCCTGACGCATCACATAATTATTGGCTTTTTCCGGATATGTATTGCGTACCGTATACATTTCCGATAGGTCTACCTGTTTTCCAGTAAGCCTTGTGATTTCACTTTCCAAAAAAGAAGAAGTCGAAAAACTCCAACAGGTCCCTGTATTTCCCTGACTTATAACTGGAGTAGCTTCCAGATCAATAACATCTTTAAAAATATAAGCTTCCCCTTTAGATTCAGAGGGAATAGTTGTTGTATTGGACTGTCCGTCTACTTGTCCGTGAGAAGCTTTCGCGAAAGCGAAAATCGTAACAAGTATCAAAAGCACTTTTTTCATAGTTGCCGTAATAAAGATTATTTTTACGCTAAAATACTATTATTATGCCTAAAGCCGAATGGAAGATTGCCAAGGAATATACCGATATCACCTATAAAAAATCAAATGGCGTAGCCAGAATAGCTTTTAACAGGCCTGAAGTGCGTAATGCCTTTCGACCAAAAACGACCAGCGAATTATATGATGCCTTTTATGATGCCAATGAGGATACGACTATAGGCGTTGTCTTGCTCTCGGCAGAAGGTCCTTCTCCTAAGGATGGAATCTATAGTTTTTGTAGTGGTGGAGATCAGAAAGCTCGCGGCAAGGAAGGCTATGTAGGTGATGATGGTTATCATAGATTGAATATCCTTGAAGTACAACGATTGATACGCTTTATGCCTAAAGCCGTTATCGCTGTTGTCCCGGGATGGGCAGTAGGAGGAGGTCATAGTCTTCATGTGGTATGTGATCTGACACTTGCGAGTGAAGAACATGCCATTTTTAAACAAACCGATGCAGATGTGACTAGTTTTGATGGTGGTTATGGCTCTGCATATTTGGCAAAAATGGTAGGGCAGAAGAAGGCAAGAGAAATCTTCTTTTTAGGAAGAAATTATTCGGCTCAGGAAGCCTTTGAAATGGGTATGGTCAATGCGGTGATTCCACATAAGGAACTGGAAGATACAGCCTATGAATGGGCTCAGGAGATCCTGGCAAAATCTCCCATTTCTATTAAAATGCTCAAGTTTGCAATGAACCTTACCGATGATGGTATGGTTGGACAACAAGTTTTTGCCGGTGAAGCGACACGACTAGCCTATATGACGGATGAAGCCGTAGAAGGACGAAATGCTTTTTTGGAAAAGCGACCTCCCAATTTTGATAAAAAATGGATTCCTTAGGGAAAGAATAATACGTTTAAGGATAGTATAGTAAGGATACTATTTACTGCTGCTTATAAACTCATCCAGTTTTTTGGTAAACTTTTTTGCGCCTCTGGGATTAAGATGATTTTCATTCATATAATCGTAGATGTGATACTCTTGACTTCGTTCCTGATCAAAAATGCGTATATCAGAATACCGTTGCTGTACACTTTTTAAAATACTATCTCTACGCTTAAGTACTTCGGGATCCCTACCCTTTTGATAGTGATCATAAACGGGAGTAAGAGCAATAATCACATCTATTCCTTTTTTATCACAATACGCCAAAATTTTATTAAACCAACCCACGCTATTGTCTAAAAATTTAATATCTGTAGGAGGATAATTAGGAGAATACGTAGCCTTTATTTTTTGAGCGTCATATCCTAATCGTACAAAACGATTTTTAAGGGTATCCATCTGAAAACCAAAGCGATTATAGGTTAAAGGGTCTTTTTTGAGATAATACGATTTTAACTGCTTAGAATAAAAATCAGTGCTTCCCAAAAATAGTAATTCATCCTTAAAGTATGTTTGACGTTCAAAAGCATTAACTTTAAGATAATATAGATGTGAACGATACTTCCAAAAGTTATTAGAGTTGGGTGACGATTCAAAATGACGATACGTGCATGCAAGAATAACAGTTTTAAGCCTGGGAAGTTGAGCATCCAGGTCCTTTAGTAAATAATAATCGGTTTTATGTCCCTGTCTGGTTCCTGCGACATTAAGTGTTTTAACACTTAAAAACTCAGGATTGATGCCGCGTTTGTTTTGAGAAGCTCCGAGCACCAGGGTGTTAATCTGGTTCTGTTCTGCTTTCATATATGCTGAGGCAACCTTAATGCTTGAAGGAATATTGCGTACAAGAAGTTCAATACCTATCATTCCCAGAATGACTGGAATAAGGAATATTAAGGTGCGATATGTAAAGCTCTTCCAACTCAAAACTGAAAATATATAAATTGTTCCTGAGGACCTCCATAGCGTATAATCATCAGGATAAGTATATAATACACTCCCCATCGTAAGGGACGTGCTATGATTTTTTCAAGTTGTTCCAAGCCATGTAAGCGCTGTTTTTGAAACAACTCTACTCCAATCATAAACAATAAAGGGCTTAATTTCCAACCTATAATGGTATCAAATGTGAAAAATGAAACGTTTTGGGAGAAAATTTCCATAAACATATGCCAGGCAGCTTGGACATTAACTGATCTAAAGAAAAGTAACCCAAAAGCCAAAAAAGGAATAAAATACAATTTAGCCGGAATGGGATTTGCCTCTAACAGGGCGTGAATGTCTTTGTATTTTGATTTTCGCTTAAGCGGAATAGATTCAAAAATAATCAGAAACCCGTGTAATGCACCAAAGATGATAAAAGTCCAATTTGCCCCATGCCAAAAACCCATTAAAGCCATAGTACTGAAGATGGCAATGAGTTTTGCATTATTTTTAGAAATCTTCTTACTTCTACACCATTTGACTATAGGAATAAATAGATAATCTTGAAACCATTTTGATAAGGTAATATGCCATTTACGCCAGAAAGCTGTAGAGGTACTTACCATATAGGGTAGTCTGAAATTAACACTTAATTTAAAACCAAAAAGTCTTGCTGTACCAATAGCAATATCAGCATAACCTGCAAAGTCACAATACAACTGAAACCAGAATAAAACAGCCCCAAAAATAATGGTGATGGATGAATAATCTTCTGGTTGCCCATAAATCGCAGCGACGGCAACGCCAAGGTTGTCAGCAACAACGATCTTTTTAAAGAGTCCCCATAGTATCTGGCGAAGCCCATCTTTGGCATTTGTATAGTCAAAATGACGTTGCTTGTTAAATTGAGGTAGCAAACGTCCTGCACGTTCAATAGGTCCTGCTACCAGCTGTGGGAAAAAACTAACAAAGCATAGAAAATTCAATATATTTTTAGTTGGTTTCAGGTTCTTACGATATACATCTATGGTATAACTCATCGTTTGGAATGTGTAAAAACTTAAACCGACAGGAACAATAATACTAAGTGTAGTAAAGCCCGTTTCAGGAATATCAAATAGTGCTTTTAGATTATCGAGAAAGAAGTTGAAATATTTAAACGTAAAAAGAACGCCTAGATTCCAGAATATGCTGGCATAGAGCCATAATTTCCGATGTGAATTTTTGTTGGAAGAAGCAATGCGTTGACCTGCATAAAAATCGACAATAGAACTTGAAAAAATAAGAATTAAAAATCGCCAGTCCCAGATCCCATAAAAAAAGTAACTCGCACAAAGTAACAATACATTTTGCCATTGTATGCGTCTAGATCCTATGTACCAATATAGGATAAATACAATAGGCAGAAATAGACCAAAGTCAAAGGAGTTAAATAGCACTCTTGGTTAGTTTTTTACGAATATAAAAAAAGCCCTCGAATGAGGGCTTTAAAATAAAAATTACTAATTATTATAATTATGTTTTTTAAAATGTACCAGGATTAAAATCTGCTGGAGCATCTTGAGTCATATTTACATGGTCTGTACATCCCATAATAGTACTATCTGCTCTTACAATCCATTCAGATTCATCAAAAACCAGACTTCCTTCTGTAGTGCCTGCAATTCTCACAGCTCTACCATCTTCAAATTCTGCACAAGTTCCAGTCTGGTCTACTCCAATGGTTCCGTATATATCTATCGTTGTTCCAATATCATCTAAAAGAACAAAGGTGTCATCTCCGTTTGAATTAAAACTTCCAAATTGAATATCTGCAACTACAGGAGCGTAAATTATATTAAATTCAATTTCATCACTAGCAATCACATAAGAATCGCCAGTGGTAAGCAAAGTATTAGCTGGAAAAGTAAATGTTGAGCCTGCAGAAGTATTAGCATTAGAAAATAACTGTATTTGATATCCAGAAATATCTAGATCTGAGGTATTACCATTAGTTACTTCTATGAATCTTGAATTCATTTCACCAGAATTATTAAAATTATCAGAGTCTCCAATCTCACTTATAAAAAGTCCTCCAGAATTATCTGTCGGACACATAGCATCACTTACAAACGTACCTGTTAATGTTCCAAAATTATTAGATTCAAAAGTCCATGTTCCAGAAGCTCCTGAACAATCTTGTGGTCCCGTTGCTTCATTATTAAAAGTATGAGTCCCTGTCCAGGTAACTGGAGCACCGCTTACCATAAACCCAATAGTACTTACTCCGTCACCACTATTTATCGTACAAGTCGTAAGCGTTCCATCAGCAATACAAGAGTTCTGATCACCTATTCCATTAAAAGCATTCATCCCCAAAGTAACCTGCGTATCAAAATCAGTATCTCCACCAGGTGTTGTAAACATTAATAAGTTAAAGGTTTGCGTAGTACCCGTCCCAAGTACTGGATGTGATCCACAATCTGTACAAGCAAAAGTTCCAGGAATAGCCATTGCAGGGGCACGATCGGTATGTTTTCTTACTATAATATCACTTTCAAGACCATTAAAAACAACATTAGAAACGCTAGGGTTACTACCATTTGCTGCAACAGAAAAATTAAAATGAACACTGTTGGAAACAAACTCAACGTTGTTTACCAGTGCACCCGAAGACATTGGAGTATTGGAACGTAAAATATACTGTTGCCCGTTAGATAAGTTAAGTATAGCACGAGGATAAGGATCTGCTAAAAAACCAATGGTCGGAAGGTTAAAATCCGGAATATTGATTTCGATAGCACCTCGTTGCTCACCATCCAGCGTAGTAAATACTCCTTTGTACATTCCAATATTGGATTCTTGAAAAATAGAAGCCGATAAGTTGACAGTATCCGTATTTTCGATTTCAATGCTGTTTTCTTCAGAGCTACAGCCTACAATGAGTAGTGCCAAAACAACGGTAGTTAGTTTAAATAAATTTCGCATAATATAATAAGTTAAGAGTATTTTAAGGCAAAAGTAATCGCGATTAAAAACTGAAGCGTTAAGCAAAAGTTAAGATATGCAATTCATGCTAGAAAAATGATCTTTTATCTAAAAATCGAGAACCATAGGTAAGAAAAAAGCGATCATAAGATCGCCTTTTTTATAAATATATGTGAGATAGTATTAATTACCCTCTACGAGAAAATTATCAATAGCTACATCTTCCTGTGTTCCATTAAGACCACTGATTACAATTCTTACGGTTAGTAAGTTAGCACCAGCTACGTTTACAGTAGTACTAAATTCTGTAAGAACATTAGAAAGTGCTGCTCCATCACCATTACCATCAAAATTCGTATCCAACTGTGGAGCTTGATTTGATAATGAAGGATTAGCTGTTTCAAAAGCAATTACTGGCATAAAAGTACCACCATCAAGAGAAACTTCAACACGCACGGAACTATCTGAATCCCATCGTTCAAACCCATCAGCATTACTTTCAGCAAAAAGAGCGGAGATATCTACCGAAGAAAACCCACTTACATCCAGATTTGTCCAATCTAGGTTTACGGTAAGAGGTTGTGTACTTCCGTCATCCATATCTTCTACACCGAAGTGGTGATTACTACCTGCTGGACGCACAATATCTGTTTCTCCAGGTCCGTTTAAAGGAACTATATGTACATAATCGCTACCTCCATCGTGAAATAAAGGATTGGATGGTGTAAAATCAAAAGTATTATCTTCAAAATCTTCATCTACTAGCGGTCCTGCTGGTGGAGGAGGGCACATTGTATCACTTACAAAAGTACCAGATAGGGTGCCGAAATTTGCAGAAGGCCATATCCAGGTTCCAGTAACACCTGAACAATCGTCACTGCCGCCTACAGAACTATTGTCAAAAGTATGTGTACCTGACCATACTACTGTTGTTCCATTTATTATAATGCCTGCATTGCTGATACCATTGCCGCTTTCAATATCACAAGTTGTTCTTATTCCTGAAGCCACACAATTTTCCTGAATACCAACTCCTGAAAAGACATTAGATCCTAATACAGTTTGTGTCGTAAAAGAACTATTCCCATCAGGATCTGTTGAGGTAAGTATACTAAAGGTTTGTGTAATTGTATTATTTAAATTGGGATGTGTACCACAATCAGTACAAGCATAAGTCCCGGGAATAGGGATAACCGGAGCACGAGTCGTATGCTTTGCCGCAACAATATCACTTTCTAATCCTTGAAAAGTTACGCCAGAAACCTGAGGGCTTCTTCCATTAGCATCTACCGAAAAGTTGAATTTGAATATACTAGAAGAAAATAGTAAATTTTTCACAGCCGTTCCTTGAACCACAGGAGTTGAAGAACGAGCAATAAATTGTTGTCCATCAATTAAAGTAAGTTTGGCAAATGGATAAGGATCTGTTAGGTTAACAGTCAGCGCACTCGCATCGGGGATACTAATTTCAATAGTACCTCGTTGCTGACTATCCATAGTAGTAAATACTCCTTTGTACATACCAATATTAGATTTTTGGAATATAGCTGCAGATAGATTAGCAGTATCCACATTCTGGGGGTCTGTGGTGCTTTCAGTACTACAACCTATAATAAATAAAGCAAGTAGCGCAGTAAGTTTAAATAAATTTCGCATAATATAATAGTTAAGTTATGTGTTCCATATTAATAAAAGTAAAGACCTGAGAAGACTATAAGAATGCTCTATAAAAACCTCTAATTAACTTTCCTTTTACTTAAAGTTTGAAGCCAAAAGTATGAAATACTGTTAAATAATCGACAAAAAGCATAGTATTTTCGATAAAAAACAGGTATTTCTACGTAGGGATTTACTTCGTATTAGGTGTATTTTATATACAAAATGGAAATGGTTTACTCAAAGTAGCTAAAACTTTCATCACCTTTAATACGCAATAGAGTTTCATAAATCATACGGATGACATTTGCAACATCATCTTTGTGCACCATCTCTACAGTGGTATGCATATAGCGAAGAGGAAGCGAGATAAGAGCAGAGGCGACACCGCTATTACTATAAGCAAAAGCATCGGTATCTGTACCTGTGCTTCTTGATAAAGCAGCACGTTGAAAAGGGATTTTGCATGTCTCTGCGGTTTCAGTAATCAGATCACGTAATTTTTGTTGCACGGCAGGAGCGTAAGCAACTACAGGGCCCAAACCTATCTCACAAGAACCCTGTACTTTCTGATCAATCATAGGCGTAGTTGTATCATGAGTAACATCAGTAACGATAGCAACATTAGGTTGTATACGTTCTGCAATCATCTGTGCTCCTCGCAACCCTATTTCTTCCTGAACAGCATTGGTAATATATAACCCAAAAGGCAGTTTGATCTTATTTTTGTGAAGTAAGCGAGCTACTTGAGCAATCATAAAACCACCTGCTCTATTATCAATAGCACGACATACAAATTTGTCATCATTTAAAATGTGAAATTCATCCGGATACGTAATGACACATCCTATGTGAACACCTTTTGCTTCTACTTCATCTTTTGTTTTGCAGCCTATATCTATAAAGATATTATTTGGTTTTGGCGGTTCTTCTTTAGCACGATTGCGTGTGTGAATAGCAGGCCAGCCAAAAACCCCTTTAACAATTCCTTTTTTAGTATGGATATTAACAACTTTAGAAGGAGCAATTTGATGATCACTTCCTCCGTTGCGTATAACATAAATGAGACCTTTATCCGAAATATAGTTGACATACCATGAAATTTCATCGGCATGCCCTTCAATAACCACTTTATATGGAGCATCGGGATTAATTACCCCAACTGCAGTACCATAAGTGTCCGTAATAAATTCATCAACATATGGCTTTAAATAATCCATCCATAATTTCTGTCCATCCCACTCATAACCCGTTGGTGCCGCATTATTAAGGTATTTTTCTAAAAATTTAATAGATTGTTTGTCAAGGATATCTTTTGTGGTCATAAATTTTTTTTGTCTAAAATATGAATATTAACAAGAACTTATAAACGTTATAGGTGTAAGATTTTTTAATTTTGGAATGGTTTTCGCTTTAAGCGAAATGAAATATATGGTAAAATACTGTAATTATATAATTATTCTGTTTTGTAGCTGGTGTTATGCTCAGGATACAATTGTAGACCCTTATCAAAAGACATATAAGGAGGGGTATGAGTATTATATTATTGAAGGAGATACTATTGCCAGATCTTCTATAGACCTTGACGAGGTTATCGTTTTTAATAAACTTAAGTTTACGAGTAAGGAAGAACGGAGGCGATATTTGATATTAAGAAGGAAAACCAGAAAGGTATACCCTTATGCTAAACTTGCTGCCGAACGATTGACTACTTTAAATGAACGCTTGGCAAAAATTAAAAAGAAAAGTGCACGTAAAAAATATACAAAGATCATTCATAAGTATATAGAAAATGAGTTCGCTGCCGAGTTAAAGAAACTGACGCGTACCGAAGGTCAGATACTAGTCAAATTAATCCATAGACAAACTGGCCAAACGACTTTTGAATTGGTTAAAAGTTTACGTAGTGGTTGGAGAGCTTTTTGGTACAATACTACAGCCAAAGCATTTAGTATATCATTAAAAGAAGAGTTTGATCCGGTAAATGTGCAGGAAGATTATCTTATAGAAGATATTCTTCAAAGATCTTTTCAAGCAAATATATTGGAATCGCAAAAGTCTGCTCTTGACTTCAAATACTTAGAACTTACCGATAAGTGGAAGGCTTCCACAGTCTCAAGTAATTAAAGCATATTTAGATTTATTAAAAAAATCAAATTATTTATAAACAAACTCTTGTTTAATAGAAGATTGGATGTATCTTTATTCTCTTTTTTTTCTGAAAAATTAGTGATAAAAAAATAATTTAAATTTTTTTAAAAAAAATAGAGGTGCTTTAAAAATCAGTTGTATATTTGCACCCGCTTTGAGGGAGATGTTAGTGTGGAAGTTCAGGGATAGAATAGAAAGATAGTGAATTGGTATTATAAATAAGGGTTCGATTCCCTTGGGCTAAGCAAGAATTATTATTCATTTGAGATGTATAATAAAGTTCATTGACATATTGAATTGACAGCGCGTATTGTGTATTTTATATATATAGTATACACAGACGAATTACCTTTTTTTATTAGAGGGTAAATAAGAATTGAAGACTAGAAGTTTATTTATGACCGGACTATTTCTATAGATTGTTATGATTTTGAATAATATTTAAGAATAACGATGAAGAGTTTGATCCTGGCTCAGGATGAACGCTAGCGGCAGGCTTAACACATGCAAGTCGAACGGTAACAGCAGAGCTTGCTCTGGCTGACGAGTGGCGCACGGGTGCGTAACGCGTATACAATCTACCTTATACAGGGGGATAGCCTTTGGAAACGAAGATTAATACCCCATAGTATTATTGAGTGGCATCATTTAATAATTAAAATTTCGATGGTATAAGATGAGTATGCGTTCTATTAGCTAGTTGGGGAGGTAACGGCTCACCAAGGCGACGATAGATAGGGGTCCTGAGAGGGAGATCCCCCACACTGGTACTGAGACACGGACCAGACTC
>CAZPTJ010000062.1:0-12437 GCA_964589085.1 uncultured Flavobacteriaceae bacterium
CCTAATTTAACACAGAATCCAGGTTACTAAATCTGAAATTTGAATTAAGCTTAAAAAGAGGGTGTGTACACACCCTCTTTTTTAATTTATCCTAAAAAAAGTATCTCTACACATTGAAAACAAAGCTATTCATAGCATTGTGTGTTCTCGCGCTACATTCTTGCGAGAGTCCTTCAAGACCGTCAAAGTTTATTGAAGCAACAGATTCTGGAGTTACATTTACCAATACCGTAACAAATAGTATCCAACTCAATATCCTCAACTATCTGTATTTTTATAATGGTGCCGGTTCTGCCATTGCCGATTTTAATAATGATGGTTTGCAAGATCTTTATTTTACTGCTAATCAGGGAGCCGATCATTTGTATATAAACAAAGGGAATTTTCAGTTTGAAAATAGTACATCTATTTCAAATATTGATAATGCTAATGGATGGACTAGTGGTGTTACCACCGTAGACATTAATAATGATGGATGGATGGACATTTATATTTCAAAAGTAAGCGGTCATCTGGATTTGGAGGGATCAAACCTGCTATATGTCAATCAGGGCGTAGATGATTCTGGCATCCCTCGTTTTAAGGAAGAAGCGGCGGCTTACGGCCTCAATCTTTCTGCATTGTCGACGCAAGCAAGTTTTTTTGATTACGATCTCGACGGTGACCTCGATGTGTATATACTTAATCATTCACTCCACCCCAACAGCAATTATGGAAAAGGAGCCTTGCGAAAAAAAATAGATTCGGTACGAGGAGATAAACTACTAGAGAATAAAAATGGAATTTTTACAGACGTTACAAAAGATACAGGCGTTTACCAAAGCAGTATAGGGTATGGATTGGGTATTTCTACAGGCGATGTCAACAATGATGGATATCCCGATATATATTTAGGAAATGACTTTTTTGAAAACGACTACTTATATATAAATCAAAAGAACGGTACCTTTATAGAGGTCAATGCTACTGCTTCAATCCTGGGACATAGTTCTCATTTTTCTATGGGAAATGGGATGAGTGATATAAATAATGACGGGAATTTAGATATCCTATCTCTCGATATGCTCCCCGAAGATATTGAAACGCTCAAATCATCAGGTACAGAATATAATTATCCTATTTTCCAAAATCAGTTGCGTAATGGTTATGAACCACAATTCATGCAAAACACCTTACATCTTAACCTTGGAAATGAGAAGTTCTCTGAAACGGCTTTCTTAAGCGGTATATCAGCTACTGAATGGTCCTGGTCTCCGATAATAGCAGATTTTGATAATGATGGATATAAGGACATCTATATCACAAATGGAATTCAAGGTGCGACCAACGATATGGACTTCGTCAATTTTATTTCTAATGAAAGTATTCAGAAAAGATTAGGGAAAGGAATGAAATCTGAAGAACTCGCATTTATTAATGAGCTTCCTGAGAAAAAAACAATTAATTATTTCTATAAGAATAAAGGTAATGCTTCCTTTGAAGATGTGAGTGATATCTGGTCCTCCAGAACACCTTCATTTAGCAATGGAGCTTCTTATGCAGATTTAGATAATGACGGGGATTTGGATATTATAGTAAACAATGTCAATGCCCCCGCTTTTATCCTTAAAAATACTACTAATCATTCTAAAAATACCTCAAATTATCTACAGATAAGCTTTAAAGGCAGTGCTCAAAACACTTTTGGAATTGGCACAAAAATTCAATTATATACTAAAACAGAAAAACAATTTTTAGAAAATTATCCCACTCAAGGGTTTCTCTCATCTTCACCTTCTATAGTACATGCTGGCCTTGGAGCATATCTTAGTATAGATTCTCTCAAGGTGATCTGGTCCGATGGTAAGTACCAAACACTTAAAAACATTGAAGCAAATCAGCATATCAACTTAGATTATTCCGAAGCTCAGGGTGATTATTACCAACAAGAAGCACACACCAGCCCAAATTATCTTAAGTCTAGAAAATCACTTATCCCATTTACGCATCAAGATGGAACATCTATTGAGTTTAATCGTGATCCCTTAATCCCATACGCTACAACCAACCTAGGCGCTAGTATCATCACGGGACATATCAATAAGGATCCATACGAGGACATTATCACATTAGGTGCAAAGGGACAAGCATCCAGCATATGGTTACAAACTGAAGAAGGTGCATTTATACCTCAAGAACTCCCTGATGCAAAAACAACAGCAATAAATGAAGATACACATGCCCTCATTTTTGATGCTGATGGAGATCAAACAAATGATGTACTTATTGTAAGTGGAGGCAATGAATTTAAAAACGGCGCACCACTAACACCACGCTTGTATATCAACAAAAAAGATGCACTCATACGAGATTCACTTCAATTTAAGGACATCTTTATCAATGCATCCACAGTTACGGCGGTCGATATAGACAATGATCAAGATTTAGACATTTGTATCACTTCAAATGTAACTCCGCATCAGTTTGGCAAAACCCCACAACAATATATCTTTCAGAATAATGGTACCGGTGATTTTAAGGACATCACGGCGACCTATGCACCCCATTTTCAGTATATAGGTAGTGTTTATGATATTATCTGGAAAGATCTAAACAGTAATGGCTATCTGGATGCTATTGTTGTAGGACATTGGATGCCCATTTCTATTTTTTTAAATGATGGCAAAACACTTCAACTACAAAATACGTCAGGATTAGAGAATACGCATGGGTGGTGGAATACGGTAGAAGTTGGAGATTTTGACAATGACGGAGACCAAGATATTGTTGCTGGAAATTGGGGGCTTAACACACGTTTACAACCCTCTTTAGACGAACCCGTTACGCTCTATCGTAATGACTTTGACAACAACAAGCAAATTGACCCCATAGTTACCTATTATCACCAAGGTAAGGAGACAACTATTGCTACCAAGGATGAGTTGGTCAAACAAATTCCATTGATTAATAAGAAGTTTTTGTCTTATAATGCTTTCGCGAAAGCTGAAATCCGTGAGCTCTTTGGCAAAAAGAAATTACAGGAAGCCGAAAAGAAAAAAGCATATCAACTAGCTTCTGTATATTATGAAAATACAGGTGATGCCTCTTTTAAATCACACCCACTCCCCTTTCTGGCTCAGAGCTCATCAGTCCATGATATGGCAGTAGATGATTTTAACGAAGATGGTTATCCCGACCTGCTGTTAGTTGGAAACACCTACGAAATAAGCACCCAACTCGGTAGGCTGGATGCCTCTCATGGCGTATTTTTACAAAACGACAAAAAGGGTGGTTTCCGAGTATTAGGAGATCAGGAATGGGACATCAATGGTGCTTCCAGAAGTATCGAACAAATTAAAATTAAAGACAGTACTTTTTATATAGTGGGGCGTAATAATGACACTCCTCTATTCCTTAAAAAAGAGAATGAATAGCTATGCAATTTTCACACACATATCGTTTCCTTTCAGGTTTACTTATACTACTGAGCATAGTGGCCTGTACTTCTAAAACGTCAGAAGAAAAGACAAGTAATATTCGGAAAGAAAACACGCTATTTACACTTTTACCTAAAGAAGAAACCGGTATAGATTTTATCAATGTTATCGAAAACCAACCTGACTTTAACATTTTTAAATACCGTAATTTTTATAATGGTGGAGGTGTGGCTATTGGAGACATTAACAATGATGGCCTAGATGATATCTTTCTCACAGCCAATATGGGTAAGAACAAACTCTATCTCAACAAAGGAGACTTTACCTTTGAAGATATTTCGGCAAAAGCAGGAGTAGAAGGAAATAAACCTTGGTCTACAGGGGTGACTATGGCCGATATAAATGCAGATGGACTATTAGACATTTATGTAAGCAATGCTGGAAATTTTGATGCAGACAATCACGATAATGATCTTTATATCAATAATGGTGATCTAACGTTTACGGAGAAAGCAGGTGAGTATAATCTTGCAAAAACAGGATTTTCAACGCACGCTTCCTTTTTTGATTATGACAAAGATGGGGATCTGGATGCATATATATTAAACAACAGTAATGTTTCAGCAACAAGTCTCGGTAATGAAGGACAGCGTAGCAAACGTGCGCAGGATTGGGAAAACATTGATGATAATCTAAGAGGGATAGGCGATCTCCTTATGCGTAATGATGGAGATACTTTTACTGATGTAAGTGAGGAAGCGGGTATCTATGGTTCACTCATTGGTTTTGGACTTGGGGTGCTGGTCACCGATATTAATCAGGACCTATATCCGGATATTTATGTGTCCAACGACTTCTTTGAGCGTGATTATTTATATATCAATAATCAGGATGGTACTTTTACTGAAGAGATAAAAAAATGGACATCCCATCTATCATTATCTGCAATGGGAATTGATATCTCCGATCTTAACAATGACGGATTACAAGATATTTTTATAACAGATATGCTTCCGGAAGAAGAAGAACGTGTTAAATCTGTCATGGAATTTGATGGTTATAACGTGTATAAACGTAAACAGCGTAATGATTTCTACCAACAGTTTATACAGAATACCTTGCAAATCAATAATGGGAATGGTACATTTTCTGAAGTAGCTTATCACAGTGGTGTTGAAGCTACCGATTGGAGCTGGTCGGGATTGGTCTTTGATATGGACAATGACGGTTATCGTGACATCTATGTAACCAATGGAATTAACCACGATCTCACAGATCTTGACTTTGTTGACTTCTTTGCAAATGAAATCATACAGAGTAGAAAAACCGGAGTAAAACGAGCTGTTGATTCTATCATCAATAAAATGCCTGTTAAACCCTTGCCTAACTACGCCTATCACAATCAGAAAGACATCACTTTTGTAAATGCTGCGACAGATTGGGGCCTTGATATCCCAAGTATGTCTAATGGGGCAGCCTATGGAGATTTAGACAACGACGGCGATTTGGACTTTGTGGTCAACAATGTAAATATGGAAGCATTCATCTATAGAAACAATACCCAACAAGATGAAGCGCATAATTATATCAAACTTTCTTTTAAAGGAAGTGAGAAGAACCCTTTTGCAATAGGTACGACAATACGCTTATATCATGGAGCGCATACAGTGTTACAAGAATTAATTCCATCCAGAGGTTTCCAATCCTCTGTTGAACATGGGATGACCATTGGCTTAGGCGCCTCAACAACTATAGATTCTCTGCGCGTTATCTGGCCCGATGACAAAACGCAGAAATTTGAGAATATTAAAGCAAATCAAGCTCTTGTATTACATCAGAGTGATGCCACAGAAACTTACAAATTACCTAAAGTCGAAGCCGTAAAAACTTTGTTTAGTGAAATTCAAAACCCCGCATTAACCACTCATAAGGAAAACGAGTATAGCGATTTTGACTATGAGGGATTGATTGCAAAAAAACTTTCGCAAGAAGGTCCTTCACTTGCTGTGGGAGATGTAAACGGCGATGGGAACGAAGATATTTTTATTGGTGGTGCAAAAGGACAAGGCGCTACCTTATATATTCATAAAGGCAATGGTAAAGTTACTCCTTCTACTCAAAAAGCTTTTGATCAGGATGCATCTTATGAAGATTCGGCGGCAGCCTTTTTTGATGCCGATGGTGATGATGATTTGGATCTATTGGTAGCTTCAGGAGGAAATCAGGTGGGCAATAAAAATGACTATATCCCACGTTTGTATATCAATGATGGCAAAGGTGCTTTCGCGAAAGCGGAAACTCCACTACCCTCTGCTTTCCAAAACATGTCAGTTGTTGCTCCACACGATTTTGATCAGGACGGAGATATTGATGTATTTATAGGTTCTAGAAGCGTGGTTGCCGTATATGGTATTGATCCACAGCATTTATTTTTAGAAAATGACGGAAATGGTGTATTTACAGATGCAACCGAAAAGATTGCTTATCCTACAAAAGATGCAGGAATGATTACAGATGCTATCTGGATAGATATAGATGATAATGGCAAAAAGGATTTGCTTACCATCTCTGAGTGGGGCACACCAAAGGTCTTTAAGAATTCTGGCAGACGTCTTTCTGCTATGGAAAGTAGTTTGGATAGCTTACACGGCTGGTGGAATACTGTAGAAGCTGCAGATCTGGATAATGATGGAGATTTAGATTTAATTTTAGGGAATGAAGGGACTAATATTCATTATAAGCCTGAAGATCGTGGTACCATGAAATTATATATCAATGATTTTGACAACAATGGAACCATTGAGCAAATCACAACCTTTGAAAAGGATGGTAAAGATTATCCCATACATCAGAAAAAGGAACTTACCGGACAACTCGTATCCCTCAAAAAACAAAACATAAAAGCATCTGATTATGCAAAACGTGCTATAGACGAACTCTTTGCCCCAGAGATTCTTAATAATTCTATTGTTAAGCAGGTTCAAACTTCATCATCTGTCATTGCAATTAATGAAGGAAATGGAGTATTCAAAATACAAAACCTACCTACTCGAGTGCAATTGTCCTGTGTTTGTGGTATCGCCTGTACCGATGTTAATAATGATGGTAATATTGATCTTATTATGGGTGGAAATAATTTTGAGTTCAAACCACAGTATTCGCAACTTGATGCCAGTAGTGGCAATGTCTTATTGGGGGATGGTCAGTTAGGTTTTGAATGGCAAGATTATAATACCAGTGGTTTTGAAGTACGTGATGAGGTAAAACATCTTGCCACCTTTAAAGATAACACTGGAAAAACTTTCTTAGTTGCTGCAATCAACAATCAAAAACCAAGAATATTCCATGGAGGTAATTGATACCAAATGAATCATAAAATACGACATATACTATATTTATTTTTCTACTACTTCGGCGTTGTAAAATTTAACCGTAGCCCAGGCTATGCTAAAATTTTATGCCTTGAATTAGCGAAAACTAATCTAAATTATCAATACCGCATTTCACAATTCATTCGATATAAGAGAATAAGTATCTATTGTTTTCTTTTTTTGCTTTTTGCTTGCGCGAAAGAGGACACCCTTTTTAACACACCTTCTGCTTCAGAAACTGGTTTAACCTTTGTAAATCAACTTACCGAAAGTGATGATTTTAATATTATAGACTACCTCTATTTTTATAATGGTGGAGGTCTCGCTGTGGGAGATATTAATGGTGATAACCTCCCAGATATTTTTATTTCTGGCAATCAAGTTAAAAACAAACTGTATCTCAATAAAGGCAATTTACAATTTGAAGATATCACAGATACAGCTGGAGTTTCGGGCAATAGTACCTGGAATACAGGTGCGGTTATGGGAGACGTTAATGGTGATGGATTATTAGACATTTATGTTTGTGCCGTTGTCGGGATCAATGGTTTTGATGGATATAATGAACTCTACATTAATAACGGTGATTCTAGTTTTACAGAAAGTGCTCAGGAGTATGGTTTAGACCTGGATACCTATAGTTCTAATGCAGCATTTCTCGACTATGATTTGGATGGGGATCTAGACATCTATGTATTAAATCATGCCGTACACACTCAGGAATCCTTTGGGAAAGCTGAGCTCCGTTATAAACGCAATGGACAGACTGGAGATCGGCTATTACGCAATGATGGAAATACCTTTACAGATATAAGCGAAGAAGCCGGTATCTATGGTGGTATAAATAGTTACGGACTTGGTATTTCTATAGCAGATTTTAATCAGGATGGATGGCCAGACATTTATGTGGGAAATGATTTTCATGAAGATGATTATTATTACCTCAACAATCAGGATGGTACATTTTCAGAGAAATTAAAAGAGTATTTCGGTCACACTTCTCGATTTTCTATGGGCAATGATGTCACTGATATTAATGGAGATGGATGGCCCGATTTGATCTCTCTCGATATGCTTCCTGAAGATGAAGGGGTCCTTAAGAGTTCTGAAGGTGATGATAATATCCAGACACAAAAACTACGCATAGAACGTTATGGCTATCATTATCAGTTCACACGTAATATGCTTTATATAAATCAACAAGGGTATAAATACCAAGAAAGTGCTTTGTTAAGCGGTATTGCCGCTACAGATTGGAGTTGGAGTGCCCTTTTTGCAGATTTTGATCATGACAGTAAGCAAGATCTCTTTATCTCTAATGGTATTCCCAAACGCCCAAATGATCTGGATTATATCAAGTTTGTTTCCAGCGAACAAATTCAAAATAAAATAAACAACACCAGACTTATCGATCAAAAGGCTCTGGAATTGATGCCTAGAGGCAATACCCATAATTATGTGTTCAAAGGCAATGGCAGCTTGGAGTTTGAAGATCAATCTGGAACATGGATTAAAAAGGACACCGTAGTTGCCGGAGCTACTGCTCTTGCAGATTTTGACAATGATGGAGATCTCGATGTGATTACCAATACGATTAACACCACTCCTCAGTTGTATGAAAACAAGACCAATACTTCATCAAATTATCTTAAGATAAGTTTTGAGTACACCAAGCAAAATGCTTTCGGTATAGGAACAAAAGTCTTCTCCTATCATCAGGGACAATTGCAGTATAAGGAATTATATACAGTTAGAGGATTTCAGGCTTCTTCAGAACCTATTATACATTTCGGTTATGGAGATGCTATCCAAGTAGATTCCCTTAAAATCGTATGGCCTGATCGCACATCACAAATCATAAAAGATATTCCAGTCAATCAGAAGCTCACCATTTCGCCAGAAGGCACTATCCCTTTTGACTATAAAAGTCTGTTACCCAAAACCAAGATGTTGTTTAAAGCCATACCTGACAATTTAGGTATAGATTTTAGGCATAAAGAAGATCGTTATCTTGACTTTAACCGTCAAAAATTAATTCCCTATCAGGTTTCAGATCGTGGTCCTGCTGTGGCTATAGGTGACATTAATGGAGATCTGAAAGACGATATCTATTTTGGAGGTTCTAAGTTTGTTTCTGCTAAAGTATATCTTCAGGACAGCAGTGGTTTTTCCAAAATTGATTATCCCGAGATAGCGAGGGATTCCATTACAGAAGATGTTGCCGCAACATTAGCCGATTTTAATGGAGATGGAAGAAATGACCTCTTTGTAGGAACTGGAGGAACCGATTTTTTCAACAAGGCAAAAGCATTGAAAGATGTCTATCTTACAGCTAAGGATTCTTCTTATATAAGGCAAGACCTTCCTGAAAGTTTTCAAAATGCTTCCATCATAGCGCCCTATGATTATGATAATGACGGAGACTTGGACGTCTTTATAGGAAATCAAGCCATTACCAATAATTTTGGAAAACCATCACAATCCCTATTGCTGAAGAATCACAAGGGCAATTTCAGTATTGATGAGAATAATACTTTTGATGACCTAGGAATGATTACAGATGCTATATGGAGTGATTTTAATAATGATGGTGTTAAAGATTTAATCATTATTGGAGAGTGGATGGCTCCGCAATTTTATGCAAATGTCAATGGCTCACTAAGTCAGGTCGATCTGACACCCGCATCATTACATGGTCTATGGCAAACCATTCATCCATTTGATATGGATAATGATGGAGATATGGATTATGTAATAGGAAACTGGGGAGAGAATAGTAAATTTTACGCTTCTGCGAAAGCTCCTATGCTCATGTATCTCGATGATTTTGATGAAAACGGTCAATCAGAAACTATTGTCGCTACAGAAAAGGATGGAGATTATTATCCGCTATTAGGTTTGGATGAGCTAGCCTCCCAACTTACGGAGCTTCATAAAAAATATAATTCCTATAAGAGTTTTGGAGGACAAACCGTTGAAGCTATCTTTGGTAGAAAAGCACTTGAGGAAAGTACCTTACTGAAGGTACACACTCTAAAATCGGGATACCTCAAAAACGAAAATGGAACGTTTACATTTATTCCCTTTGGCGAAAGCCTACAATTATCTCCTATCATGGCATTAACTAATTTTGACTTTGACGGAGATGGTCAGGAAGAACTATTGATAGCAGGCAATTATTTTGGGGTAAAACCATTTCATGGCAGGCTAGATTCTTTTTCCGGGGCATTGCTTAAAAGTGACGGAACATTTATTTTAGGACATCAGATAGGCCTAGATCTGGCTCAAAAATCTGTAAGACATCTCAGTATGTTGCATTTAAATCAGACAGACTATCTCCTGGTGACCTTTAATAACGATAAAGCGCAAGTTTATGAATTACAAAAACAGCATTAAAATGAAGAAGGCGATCTATCGGTTTTTTGGCTTACTTTTCGTAACAAGCCTAATGGTTTCCTGTGAAGAGACATCAGTTCCTATTGTTATTCAACCTAACGATTTTCACAAGTCTGTAGACAAAGTAACGGAGGTGATGATTCATGACATTTTCTCTCCTCCGGTAGCAAGTAGAATTTATGCCTACCCTAATGTTGCGGCTTATGAAATTCTATCAAGTCAATCTGCCGAATTTAATTCACTCGTAGGGCAGTTAACAGATCTTCCTGAGATCCCTAAACCTCAAAACACAGAACATCTTAACTACGAACTTGCAGCTTTAATTGCGCATATGGATTTGAACAGGCGTCTTATATTTTCAGAAGAAAAAATTACGACCTATAGAGATAGTCTTTATGATTTATGGGAGAACACCAATAAAAAGGAATTGGAGACTTCTAAAGCATATGGCCTTACCGTTGCGCAACATGTCGCGGACTGGATGGATGGCGATATGTATAAACAAACACGTACATTCCCAAAATTCTCCATTGCCTATGACGATCCTTCACGATGGCAGCCCACTCCTCCAGCATATATGGAAGGCATAGAGCCCCATTGGAATAAAATACGTCCCTTTGTCATTGATTCTGCAGCCCAATTCAAACCTGTTCCTCCTCCAGAATATTCACTTGAAAAAACATCTGCCTTTTACAAAGAGCTTCAGGAAGTATATGACATTAGTGAAGCTATCACCGAAAAAGGAGACGATGCCGAAGAGATTGCTATTGCTCAATTCTGGGATTGCAATCCTTATATTTCGGTTAATCGTGGACACCTGATGTTTGCCACTAAAAAAATCACACCAGGAGCACATTGGATAGGGATCTCTAAAATTGCATCTAGAAAAGCCAATTATGATGTGATGAATACGGTACATACCTATACCAAAACATCACTGGCTATTGCAGATGCTTTTATAAGCTGTTGGGATGAGAAGTACAGAAGTAATTTGGTACGTCCTGAAACGTTGATTAATGAGCATATAAATGATGCCTGGGAACCCATTTTACAAACACCTCCCTTCCCAGAATATGTGAGTGGTCATTCCGTAGTATCGGGTGCAGCTTCAGAAGCTTTGACGAGCATCTTTGGAGATGATTTTGCCTTTGATGATGATACTGAATTGCCTTATGGTCTGCCTGTTCGAAGCTTCCCCTCTTTTAGAAAAGCAGCAGCTGAGGCAGCCGTAAGCCGTTTATATGGAGGAATTCATTATCGTGCGGCTATAGATAATGGGTTGGTCCAAGGCATAGAACTTGGTCAATTTCTAAACAAAAAACTTAAGTTAAAAACAGTATCTGAATAAACTTCGAATTAAAACGCCATCCTAATGAAAAAGATTGTTTTGATTATTGTCATAGGTGTACTAGGTGTAGCGAGTTGGTATTTATTTATCAAACCCTATGATTATGTCATACGTTTTCCTGCAAATACCACTATAGGCACGATCAATCAATCCATAAAATCATGGAATTCTTCCCTCAAAGATGTAGAGATCATAGCTCAATCAGAACTGGATGAGGTTAAACAACAATTTACCTTTGGTGATTCTACGCAGGTATATACCTGGAAAATTATTCCAACCAGTGATTCAACTTCACGTGTTAAAGTTTATATCAAAGATCCTGATCATAGCTTAGCAAATAGATTAAGTATTCCTTTTTCAAAAACAGCTATTGAACAACGATCTGAAAATATGGTAAAGGGTTTTTATGAAATATTAAAAAGTCATCTTAAGAAATTCAAAGTGACCTTAGAGGGTGAGAGCACCACTAGAGCGTCCTTTGTAGCCTATACCCCTATTAAAGGGTTGCAGATTGAGAAAGCAAAAGGAATGATGTACAATTATGGCCTATTAAGTCAGGTCATGTTAAAAAACCAAGTAGAACTTAACGGGACTCCTTTTGTAGAAGTTACCAAATGGGATACAGCTAAAGATAGTATTGAATACAATTTTTGTTTTCCCATCAAAAGACCGGATCACTTACCAGAACATCCCGAAATCAAGTACAAAGCCTATTATGAACGAAAGGCATTAAAAGCCACTTACAATGGCAATTATATTACTTCAGATCGTGCCTGGTATGCTTTAAAAAATTATGCAGATCGGCGTAACATTAAAGTAGATTTAACGCCTATTGAGGTTTTTTATAATAACCCTAATATGGGTGGTGATGAGCTTCGTTGGAAAGCTGAAATATTTCTTCCGATA
>CAZPTJ010000062.1:12537-14276 GCA_964589085.1 uncultured Flavobacteriaceae bacterium
ATGAGCGAACTTTTCCTTGATAAAACCTATACGGGAGTGAACTTTACAACACAAAAGTTTCTCAAAGGAGAATATGATCATTGTAGCTTTATCGATTGTAATTTTGAGGAATTACATCTTTCTAATCTCAGTTTTCTGGAATGCACTTTCAAGGAATGTAATTTGACTAATGTAAAATGGGGAGGTACCACTTTAAACAACGTTCGTTTTGAGCACTGCAAAATATTGGGCGCTGATTTTAGTGTTTGCAATCCTTTTATGCTTGATATAGGCTTTAAAGATTGCGTATTAGATTTAGCCAATTTTAGTGTTTTGGAAATTCATGGAACTGCTTTCAATAACTGTTCACTTCAAGAAGTTGATTTTACAGAGACGCAATTAAACAAAGCTATCTTTCCTACTTGCAATTTCAAAGGAACCATTTTCGACAATACTAATCTGCAAAAGACTGATTTTACTTCAGCTATAAATTATACCATAGATCCTAACCAAAATCAACTTAAAGATGCCCAGTTTTCCATAGCAGGACTCCCTGGTTTATTGAAGCAACATCATATCATTATTAAATAAAAAAAGATGAAAACAATATCTCAAAAGCTTACAGTCATAACGCTACTTTTTGTAGGGCTTATGTTGATTTCCTGTTCAGATAATGAAAGTACGTCTACTTCAGATGACACAGGTGTTGATACAGATACTTCTACCAATGAAGATCAAAATGATGATCAAGGAACTATTGATATTCCCGGTACCATACGTAATATAACTCCCATGGATTTTGTCGCCGAAATGGGCGTAGGTTGGAACCTTGGAAACAGTCTGGACGTTACTAATGTTGATAAGACCGCTTGGGGTAATCCTCTACCTTCACAAGATATTATTGATATTGTTTATGATATGGGATTCCGAACGTTACGAATTCCTGTGACCTGGAGATTTAATCAGCAATCATCTGCTCCATATACCATCGATGCCAATTATCTAACGCAAGTTCAGGAAACGGTAAACTACGGTATTAGTAAGAATATGCATGTGATTATTAATATACATCATGACAATACTTGGGTACGACCTACTGCTGCAGATGCGCCTCAGGTTAAAGAACGATTAGCGAGCTTATGGAATCAGGTAGCTACACGCTTTAGAGCCTATGGGGATATGCTCATTTTTGAAACGCTTAATGAAAATAGACTCTTAAATTCTCCAGAAGAATGGATAGGAGGTACCGAAGAAGGTCGAACAGTACTTAATGAATATCATGAAGAGATTGTCAATACGATACGTGCTACCGGTGGAAATAACCAAGGAAGAATGCTTATGATAAGCACTTATGCCGCGAGTACCTTACCTGTGGCTATGGATGGGTTAGAAATCCCTAATAATGATCAACGCATTATTATCTCCTTACACACCTATTTCCCCTGGCCTTTTGCTGGTCCTGAAGATACGTTAGCTACTTGGGGATCTGATGAAGATAAAGCGCAACTGGAAGCAGAATTTGATAGCATCCGAGACAAGTGGATTGTTCAGGAACAACGCCCAGTTATTTTAGGAGAATGGGGTGCTGTAGACAAAAATAATCTTAGTACACGAGAAGCATACTACCAATTTTATGTGGAGCAAAGTACCGCTCGTGGATTACTTCCTATTGTTTGGGATGATGGTGGTGACTTTAGAATGCTTAATCGTCATGATTTAGTCTGGTATTTCCCATCACTGGCAGAAACGATTGTTGATGC
>CAZPTJ010000063.1:0-14256 GCA_964589085.1 uncultured Flavobacteriaceae bacterium
TCCCGCGAATACATCTGACGAGTTTACCTTGCGCGTGGGGAGGAGATTGAAAATGAAGTCCCCGAACAGTTCCTATTGAAGCAGACAATGAATGATTGTCTTGAACGAATTCAACCGTTTGTCCTATGGCTTCATTAAAAGCCTTTTGTTTAAAGGTTTCCATGAAAAACCCTCTATCATCACCGAACTTTCGCGGCGTGATCAGGCAGGCATTATTAACAGAAAAAAACTCAAACTTCACAAATTTCACACGTGGTAAATATTCTCATATTAGAGAAAGTCTAATGTAGCCCCTTTAAGGGCGCAACGAGATAACAACAATTATTTAGTAGATTATTTAAATTAAGGACTGTCCCAGCTAAGACTGAGAAAGGGCCGATTAGTGTGTTGGATGTATCAGAGTTCAAACACTACCCGATCAATCATTCAAAACTGTTTGCTCATGGCCGAACTCTGACCCAAAACGCCAATTATAGTAATTTAAACAATGGTTCAGACTCCATACAAGCTAGTTATCTGGGACAACCCTTAAATATTTTAAAACCGCCTTATACTGAGGTTTTCGACAGCAATATTAAGCTTTGATATGTTGTTAATAGAGGGAAAGACTCAGACGGAAACTTTCAAGACATTATTTCGATAGTAATCCAGAGCTTCATTAATAGGGCCAAAAAATACTCCGTTTCCATTATCTAATACAAAACCATGGGTGCAAAGGGAGCTCATTAATTGCGCTGAATGTGTGGCTATAATAAGTGCTCGGCTATTATCAATTAACATCGATATTCTTTTGTTCAACTTTTTCGTAAAGGTCTCGTCACCGGCACCGATCCATTCGTCCATTATAAGAATATCAGGTGTTATCATTGTTGAAATTGCTACTGAAAGGCGCATCCGCATTCCGGTAGAATAATCGCCGAAAATTCTATGAATAGAGTCACCAATATCTGCGAATTCGGCAACATTTTCGACAACGGATTGTATTTCACTTATTTTAAGGCCCATCTGTAAACCTCGAAGGTAAATATTCTCGACGCCTGTTGCGTCATAGTTCATTCCTAACTCGGTATTAAACAACCCTTGAACAGTTCCATTAACTTCTAAATTTCCACCATTAAGTTTATAAACCCCTGTGATCAATCTCAGCAATGTTGTTTTGCCGGCCCCATTCTTTCCGATTATACCTAGCCTTTGTCCCTTCGTAATCCCAAAGTTAACACTATTAATAAGGATTTTAACTTCGCGCTTGGTACCTCCAGAGTAAAATCCACGTAATATTTTTGAAGGATTAATTGTCAGTTTCTGTTCTGAGGGTTTGAATATGGGAACCGTAAAACTTAGATTTTCTGCTCGAAGAAGGTATTCGCTCATAACTAATTCCAAATAACAAGCATGTGTCTATACCGCCAATACATAATCGTTGCGACTATATAGCCCAGAATAGTCGTAACGCCGACAACTATCCAGGTTAGGGGGGCGATAGGTAAATTCATCAAAGGCGCTCGAATAATTTCCATATAATGATAAAAGGGATTTACTCTCATATAAGTCTCAAATATTGGGGCTGTATCCCTTCCAACAGGTGCTGTATTCCTTACAGGCATCCATATAATGGGGGTAGCCAAAAAAGCCATGGTGATAATTGTATCTAAAATTTCGCCAATATCCTTAAATCTTGATCCCAAAATGCCTAAGACAACGCTTATCCAAAATCCATTTAATATTACAATTAGAAACCCGAGAAGGCTTAACAATGCATAGGGAGATTTTATTGTTTTATAAAAAATACAAACGGCAAGAATAAGTACCGCTTGATGTAAGTAGTGGACAATAAGCTCTGCATTATCCATGAGGATAATATCGGTATATTTAGTCTCGCCTTGATAGAGGTAAGCATTATTTCGAGTAAACAAGTCATGACCGCGACCGACGAAACCTCCTAAAAGCGTCCAGTTAACCAGACCAATTGTTAAATGGGGCATAAATTCTGAACTCGTCATATTTGACAGCCCAAGAAATAAGGCTCCAAGACAGAATATAAACAGAACGGGGCTTGCAATAATCCACAAAGGCCCTATCGCAGTTCGTCGATAACGAATTAATAGATTGAACCATGTTGTGAAAACCCACCTTATTGGCGAGCGAAATGATTGGAAGATATCGTTAAAAAGCACGCCTTTAATTTCCTTATTAAGGTGTAGATAAATTAGGTAAAAATTTCAAAAATTCACTTGTTATACATTAATGATTGTTCACTTTCAGCACAAGCTTCCACCAAGTTATTTTCATAAATAACCGAGATTATTTAGCTATCATTGATAGGAAGTTTTAACCCAAAGTCGTGATTGAAAAATTCGATTGAATACCATTCACTATACCTTAGACTCAGGAGCGAAAGTTTGACGCCTATCATTATTTTGTATTCCAGATTGTTGGTAGTGTGAAATTGGGGTGCCTCTAATTTCATTGAGTTATGAACATTAATACGCTGCATTACAAGATCAAATTCTAGTTTCATAAGCCAGCGGATTTAGTTGACAAATGCCAAAATAAATTCATGGTATCATTGGGCGAATGAGGTGAAACACCTACGCTCCTATTACGATATGAAATCGAATTTCAGAAGGCTTCCCTACAATGCAGAAACTAGCAAAAACGTGTGTTATAGTTTCGGGTATGCACCGTAGTGGTACATCTGCGTTAACACGACTACTCGGTTTCGCAGGATGCACTTTACCGAAACGATTATTAACATCCACTAAGGGAAATGAAACAGGACATTGGGAATCGCAATTAATCACTGACTTTAATGATAAATTTCTTTTGAAAAACGATAGCTCGTGGGCGGATTGGAGAAGATTAGAATATCAAAATTTTTCTAAAAAGCAAATTAACGGCTATTGTGAGCGCCTTAAAATGTTGATGGAAAATGAATATGGTGATGCTCCATTAGTGGTATTAAAAGACCCAAGAATTTGTAGGTTTCAGGACTTGGCGGCGAAAGCTTTAAAGGGGGCGGGATATTCAGTTAAGTTTGCAATAATTGTTCGAAACCCCGTTGAAGTGAGTAAATCTTTAAAAGCAAGAGATGGGATGCTTGAATCTAACGGGTATATGTTGTGGCTCAGATATGTTCTTGAGTCTGAAATGCAATCTCGAGGATTTCCAAGGAGTTTTTTAACTTATGAAGAATTGCTTGAGGATTGGCCTGGTGTTCTTAGAAATGTTTCAAACAATCTAAAGATAACATGGCCGAACCAATTGAAAAATTTTAACGAGGCCGCGGAGACTTTCTTAAATGCAGCCCAATGGAACCAAAAGTATAATGTTAAGGATATTCCGCATGCTATTTCGATTAGTGAATGGATATCGAAAACTTATCAAATAATGTCCAATAGCGTCGATGGGCAATTATCAATAAATAATTTGAAACAACTTGATGAAATACGTCTGCAGTTTGATTCAGTGATTCCAATAGTCTCCGGCTTGGAGAAAGATCTTAGGCGAAATTATTCTATGATTGACGTCAAAAACCAGGAATTAGAAGAAGGTATAATCTGGGAACGATCTCAAAAGGAAGATACAGTCAAGGCGAAACAGCATGAGTATGATATTTTAAAGCAAGACTATTCCGTATTAGCGGATAAATCCAAAGAGCTAAAAGATGGAAATTCCGAGCTATCAGTAAAGCTAGCAGAGAAACAGCAAGAGCACGGCTTTTTGAAGAAAAAATATTCGATTCTTACGGATCAATCCAAAGAATTGGAAGATAAGTTGAAAAAGCAAAATCGTAATTTAAAAAGTCAAGTTACACGCCAGAAAAATAAATATCAGAACCTAGTTGCAAATTCTGAAGCTCAAGTTGAGAAGTTTACTTCAATAGTCCAGACCTTAAAGGCAGAAAATGAAAACTTACGAACCCAGTTTGAAGGTGAACTTACGATAAGTAATTATCGAAATGATATCATAGCAGATATGCAAAACTCGACGTCATGGAAAATGACTCGTTTTCCGAGAAAAATAATCCAAGCTTGGCGATCAAAAACTATAATTTTAGCGGGCTTATTGGGAGGAGTTGAAACACGAGACATATTATCCGCAAGCGATAATCTTCAACGAGCTAGTATGTATTCAAAGTCGGCAGCCATTTCGGCGGCTCGAAATGACCTATCTTTAAGTCGAAGCGATGTGCTGGATAGTAATTGGTTTAAGGCAAATAGTGGCGTTTTAGAACATATTTCAGATGATAGCCTTCCTTCTATTACTATTAGCGCTGTTATTTATAATTCAGAACGGTGGCTATGGAACTTCTTTCTTTCAGCAGAAGGTCTTAATTATCCTCCAGAGAAAATTACTTTTCATTTTATCGATCATGGATCCCAAGATAAATCGATTTTAGCCATTGAGAATTTTATCCAGAAAAACAAGAGTAAATTTAAAAGTATCGTTCTATTTAAACGCCCAAACCTCGGATATGGTACGGGAAATGATTATGGTATTAGAAAGTCAAGTGACGAATTCATTTTAGTAACGAATGTTGATGCGGAATTATATCCCGACAGTTTGCGTCAAGTAGTTGAAACCGCTATTTTTGATGAGCCTGATGTAGCTAGTTGGGAATTGAGGCAAACGCCCTACGAGCATCCAAAATATTATGATCCTGTAACACTTCTTACCAATTGGAGCTCACATGCATGTATCCTTATGCGTCGCTCGGCCTATTTATCAGTAGGGGGGTATGATAAGAACATTTTTATGTATGGAGAAGACGTCGAGCTTTCCTATAGATTTCGTGCCTATGGTTGGAAGTTAAAATATATACCGAAAGCAGTAATACTTCATCATGTGGACTTAACTGACAGTACTCTACGACCTGATCAACTTTCTGGGTCGACCGCGGCAAATATACTGTTGAGATATAGGTATGCCAGCATTAAAGATATTGCAGCTGGAGAAGCTTTCTTTAGAGCAGTGCGCCGAAACGAAATAGACCCTAAACGGAACGAAGCATGGAAAAAAACAGAAAAAATAGTTCGGAAAAATAGATGGCATTTTATACGAAAAAGAAAATGGAATAACAAAGCAAAATTTCCGTTTCAAGAATTTGACTATGACGTCACACGTCCGGGAGCAGACGTTGTTACGCGTCCCTATTCAAATGAGGAGGTGTCAACTCTTCCATTAGTTTCTGTTGTGACGCGAACTCACGGTCCAGCAGATTCTCATTTACGCAATGTTATGGCGTCAGTTCTTAATCAAACCTATCCGAATATTGAACATATTATTGTGGAAGACAAGAGTGATGACGCGCGTTCTATTGTTGAAAATTATTCAAGCCTTTATGGCGCTCGGATAAAGTATTGGAAATCTACAGGCGCGGGCAGATCAGAATGTGGAAATTTTGGGGTTTCAAAGGCAAAGGGTAAATACATTTGTTGGTTAGATAATGATGATCTTTTATTTGCCGACCACATTGAAACTCTTATGCGTGGTTTCGAAAGCAATCCTGAGGCCGTGTGTTCCTATGCTCTAGCTTGGGAAGCAATTTCCGATGTAGAAAATGGAAAGCCAAATATCCGTACTCTAAATTTACCTGAACTTCATAATAGACCTTATGACAAAGAACGGCTCAAGAAAGAAAATTTCATCCCAATTCAAGCTATCATTTTCCGTAAAGAGTTATTTGATGATTTTGGAGGATTTAACGCCAAACTTTCTCAACTCGAAGATTGGAATTTGTGGGCTCGATATTCTGAATGTGGGGATTTTATTTTTTCCCGACGTGTTACGTCTCTTTATCTTACGCCGAATGACACAAAAATTAGGGAAAAGCGGCATATGGATTTGCATGCTGCATATGAAGATGTGAGAAGGTTGAATATCAAAGAGGCGAAGAAAATTAAGCGTAGTCTAAGATCTTCTTAAACACAATTTTTCTAATATGAGAAAGGCAGTTCCTAAATTATAGAACTTCGAAGTCATATAAGCTTGTCATCGCTAAAACGATACCAATAACTATTGTGCCAATTATAAATGAAATTAAGAGGATCGCCATAGGTTCAATTAATGCAGTTATGCGTTTTAACTGTTCACGGGTTTCTTTTTCTTGCATCTGACCAACGAATAAAAGCATCTCGGCGAGTTTTCCTGAAGTCCTTCCAGTACGGATTAAGTCAATTGTAAGGGGATCAAAGTCAGGTATGTTTTCTGAAAGAACTTCATCAATATCGCGTCCAGCCCTAATGTCATTATAAGTTGTCAGCATCCCACTTCGAATCCGGTTTGACCTTACACCTGCCATGCCAAGGCGAAGGGCGGATAATAAGTCTGCTTTATTATCGAGTGCAATTCCTACAGTGCGTGCCCATCCCCCTAGATCAGACTGAACCAGAGCGTGTCCAACTATCCAAAATCGTTCCAGAGATGTAGCCATGTGTTGCCGGATATTCTTATTTTTAATCAATAATACTGAGCCTCCGACAATGATAGCAAGTAATAGAAGAAAAATCGGAAATTGTTTGGTTACTACAGAGCTGGTATTCATAACTATTTTGGAAATCAGGGGAAGGCTGTCGCGATTAGCGCCGAGAATGCTTTCAAATCTAGGTACCACAAACACGAATAATAACAATACGATAGCTATACCTGATACGGCTAGGAATATTGGGTAGGAAAGTGCAGTTTTTATTTCATTCCGGTTATTATACTCGTATTCCATCCGTTCTGCAGCATCCATAAGTGCTTTTGCGGACTGTCCAGTCACCTCTCCAAGTTCAACCAATTGTGGTACGTAGTCTGGGATATTGGGTAGATGCTGCGTAATAGTTTCTGAAAGTTTCCCACCTGCTCTAAGGTCAGTGCGGATGTTACTTGATGCTTTTGCTAGGGCAACATGAACTTTGGATTTTGATAAGCTATCCAAAGCCTCAAGAAGACCGACACCAGCTCCAAGCAATGTAGCTAATTGGGTGATGTATCTTGCCAAATCTCTATCTCGAACTTTTTTTGAAAAGTTGAAACTAAAGTTTTCAGTTTGTTCTTTGAGTAAAAAAACATTAAGATTTCTAATGGAGAGTTTTTTGTAAGCCGTTTCTTCACTACTAGCATCAATGACACCCTGAATGGAATTTGAAGACTGATCGAAGGCTTTATATTTGTATATAGGCATAATAGACTAAAATAGCAGAAATTTGAATTAATGTATGCTTTTAAGCTAGGTTCAAGGGCATTGTAAGAGATATTACAGATAGACATTTCTCCTGCAACGGAATAAAATAAGGTATTAAAATATTTAGGTTGCCAAAACAAAGATAGTGATCAGATGACACCTAACGATTCTGGGTTTTCGTTGCTTGAAACGATGATTGCATTAGCGATTTTATCAATCGCATCATTGGCGTTGTTCCAAAGTACCGGATCTATGCTGAGAATGTCTGATCGTTCGGTTAAGGTCGGAGAGAATATTATAGATCATGCTTTGAGGCGTGGTCATGTTGAGACTTTGGTCACTCAGTTGGTTCCGTCATGGAGTCATGGTGAAGAGCCCGCTTTCATTGGTGATGAAGATCAGTTTTCTGGTATCTCCAGAATGATCTCCCAAGCTAATAAATCTCATTTTTCTCATTTTACTCTTCAATTAGATGGTGACTCAAATGGCAAACTTAAGTTAAATCTACAATTAAATGATGAAGTTTGGTCACTTCAAGCTGGGGTGTTGGAGGGATCAAAGTTCAATTATTTAACACCTACTAATGTATGGGTCTCAAAATGGCCTCCAGATACAAAGCATCAAAAGTATCGTAAGGTAGGTGATAAAGATTTTCTCGCCCAATACGATTTGAAATTACCTACAGCCATTAGATTGGTCGATTCAGAGGGGCGTATAGTTTGGGTTATTCCAATCCCAGATTCTCAAAACATCCCAGAAAAGGTAGTGGATTTTGAGACATTTTAGTATGAAACTTAGATTTAGTATCAAAGCCAAAAAACAAAAGGCGTCGACAGCGGGGTTTGTGCTTCCTTATGTTTTGTTAGTAATCGCTATCTTGTCGGTAACGACAATAATTGTCGCTGAAAGGTTGCAAAAATTAACGCATAGTATGGCGTCGATACAAGGTCAATTCGAAACTGAGCAGGCGCTTTTAAATGCTGAAGCCGAAGCGATATATGTAATTTTAACGGGAAAACCACATGAACTTGCTTTGGATGTCAATCCTTTAACGCCATATAGAAATCCATTTATTGCTGATTTAAATTCAGAGCCGGAAAATGACGAAATTGCAGCTGATTTATGGTCGGTTTTGAGGGGGCAGAGAATTGCAAATCAATATGATCTGCCGGTTTTAGTTTCTTTGCAGGACGCCTCTGGATTGGTTTCTATAAATGAAAGTAGTTCAGAACAACTAGAGCGGCTTTTGATTGCTAACGGCGTACAGCCTAACAAAGCTGAGATATTGATCGCAAGACTACAGGATTATTTGGACTTGGATAATAGGCGTCGTTTTAAGGGGGCGGAACGATCTGATTATCGTTTGCGTCGCATGGATGCCCCGAGCAATTCGCCGATCCGAAACTTTGATGAGTTGTCAAATGTCTTGGGATGGAACGAGGTGCTCGATGACATCAACCTCCATGACTTAATGGATATGGTGACTTTGCAGCCTGGAGACGTGGTAGCGCAGGCATTTGCGACTCCAAACTTGCTAAAAATTATAGATTTAGACAGAAATCCGTCACTATCGAGTGGTATTGATGCTGATATTGGGAATTTGCTTTTGAATAATAAAAGATTATCAGGAGTTTACCGACTTGTTTTTTTTGTAGAAACGGAAACGGGGGCTTATAGGAAACGGGTTTTGGAAATAAAAAAACAACCAGGAAATATTATATCTCCTTTCAAGCGGTTTTTTGTTTACGACAGGACTGTGTATCAATCGGATATTGAATTTATAAATAGTGATTTGAAGAATGTTATTAACGCCGCGCCTAGTCTCAAATAACGATACTGGAGAACCGTTTGTATTACGCAAATCGGGGATATTAGGGCAGTTGGTTTATGTGATCCCAAGGTCTGAATGTTCGTTTCGCCGGGTCGAATTGGTCAATAATGGCCGTAATGCGGTCAAGGCTGTCAGTTTGAAGCTGCAAAAAGAAACTATATCGCCAAAGAGTAGTTTCCGGATTGTTCCAGATAATATAGGCAACCGTGCTGGAGCTTGGGAGTTTGAAAAGCCCCAATCTGAAATCGGACGAGTGTTACCTGAAAGCTTGGTAAGAAGTCCTATGGAAGAGGGAAAAAGATTGATAGAGTGTCTGAAAGGATTTGAGGGTCAATTATGGCATCAGAATAGTCTTATTTCAAGTAGGTGGTGGCCAAAACTCCCGACAGAAATGGAATGGTTGGGTTTTCTCAGAGCCTCTGCATCTGAGATTGAGGTTGATCTTTCCTCAAGGCCTGTTGCAGAACAAATCGCCTTTCGCCATGACATTCCTATTTGGGAAACTGATAGGGAGCGACTGGGTCAATTTTTTTCACCGGTTAAAATTCTGATTTTTAGCTTTTTTGTACTGGGATGTATCACGATGTACACAGGGGGGCGTTATTTTCATCATTGGTCAGACAGAAATGCAAGCGCGCAAAAGTTAGAGAAATTTACTGATACAACTGAAACAATATTGTCTCATAGAAGCCAAGCTCTGAAAAATATAAAATATGTGCATAAATATAACAAGCACGGTCATAAGGGAGCAATGATAATTGCGTTAGGACAAGTTTCAGAGATTGTAGCGAATGAAAATTTATTGTTGAGCTGGATAAAATATAGTAATGGTGAATTAGAGATTGGATTGCAGGGAGACTTAACCACACCAATACCGGAATTTGTAACTGCACTTGAAGCTAAACCCTCTCTTTCAAATGTAAGTATAGATGTTAAGAGTAAAAATCTTTTGACTTTAAATGCCGAAGTGGATTTAGTGTCTGATAACGTAAAAAATTCGAATTCTAGAAAGTAAGACTGTGCTCAGCCGATTTCAAAATTTGAATTTGACGGTAACTCCTTTAGTATCATACGGGATTGTTTTTTTGACGGTTTTGTTGTCTTGGTTCGGCGTTGAAAACTTTTTTAATGCGGAAAAAAGATTGGCAAATGAAGCTAAGGATTTACGAATGCGCTTGGCTGTTGTTGAAGATATTAAAAGTCAAAATATCTGGTCTGATCGATTTGATTTCTCGCTACGGCAGAAAAATCAAATGAAGTCTAGTATCTGGCATGCAAATACAAGTGGCGTTATAGCTGCTGAGTTGCAACAATATATAAATAAAATTTCGGACGATTTAGGTTTGAAAAATATAAAACTACGTGTGGACCCTCAAGCTACGGTCGTTGATGATATCAACTCCTTAGCATTCGATTTAACAGGAAGGGTTGAAAGTGAATTTCTAGCTTTGGAATTATTAACCTTGTTTGCGCAGCATGAACGACAGATAATTTTAAGAGATATTAACATTATCAATGATTTGCGAGAACGTCGGCCTTCTAGATTTGTGGTTTCCGGAGAAATTCCAATATTTATCAGTAGTGAAGTTGCGGAATAGATATGCGTATTCGAACCGTTATTATAATTATTGGGGCGTTGATTCTGAGTGGTTTTGTGGGTTGGCAAGTAGCCGGAGATACGGCTTTAGATCGGCAGTCTCGATCTGATGATTGGCAAAGTTTGATTATGCATACAACTACCCATCCAGACTATAGAGCTATTTCTAAGCAGATAATAGCATCAGGCATATTACCATTTGAGAAAACTAGCACTGGGCAGGGAAATTTTAGGGATACTGAATTTCAACTTGAGAACTCTAAACGTGTCCCGCAATTTCCTTCCATTCTTGCAACTGCTATTGTTGATGGCGTGCCTCAAGTTACCTTGTCTATGGAGGGCCAGTCTATCTTTACTAGTCGTTCTGGAGATATATTGGATAATGGTTGGAAGATAGTCGAGGTTGATTTAACTTTAGTGGTTGCATCATTTGACGATGAAAGCCATGAGTTCCCTGTGCTCTCTTATGATCGACTGGGCGGTAATGGTCAGTTAATCGAAAATGGAAATTAGTTTCATATGATTACTATTAACAGGATGACATTGTCAGACGTTAGGCAATGGGAGGTATTTAATGCTTGGCGCATTTTAGCCATTTTAGGCATTTCCCTTATAATGTCTAGTTGTGCGCACTCAGATAAAATCTTAAAAAGAGAGCCTGCTACCACAATAGAAGAATCATTACTCGCCAGTAAAGTTGTTCGTGGTCCGCGAGTGGTTCAGGGAGGCCAGATTAGTAACAATCAATCACAACAATTAAATGAATTGAATTCAGACACTGGCCGAGTTCCATGGATTGGTAATGCTGGTCAGGATAGTTCGGAAAATGCAGATACAACTCCCCCACGTTTAAAGATTCAGAATGTAGAAGCTTATGTTGCCCCGCTTCCGCTTCCGCAGTTTATTGATGCAGTGTTTGGTGAAATGTTGAGCGCGACTTACGTCATGGGGAAAAACGTTGCAAACAGAACCGAGGTTGTTACGTTACGATCTTCCGGGGCTATGAAGTCAGACGCCTTTTTGGATTTAGTATCTGTTGCCCTTTTAGAGTATGGTGTTCGGGTCAGTCCAGAAGACGGGGTTTATCGAATTGTTGAAGACAAGGTATTGCGGGCAAGACTTCCGCGATTTATTAAATCAAGAGCTCGTGTTAGTACTCCAACAAGTTTGCGCCCAATAATTCAATTTGTAGAATTACAGGCTCTAGATTCGGGTAATGTTGTTGGTATATTACGGCAAGCTTTCGGGAATGATAAGGAGCGGTTCTCTATTGAGGCGGATCGACGAAATAATTACGCTGTTTTGTCCGGATTGCCAGAAGATGTTGATCAGGCCGTACAGATTATACGAGAGCTTGATGAATTAAATTATGCAGGTGCGCAAGTGAGGCGTTATACACCCAAATATTGGGAGGTGACGGAAATAAGTGAGGCTCTCGCTTTAGCACTTAGAACAGAAGGGTGGCAGGTTGCGACAGATATTAATTTGAGCAGAACCATAAATTTGATGCCGATAGCTTACTCCAATGACTTGTTTATTTTTGCGAAGTCAGAAGCATCGCATCGTAGAATTGATCGTTGGCTTAAAGAGTTGGATCGCCCTGTGCAAGGTGGAGATACGGAACAGATATTCGTTTATCAGGTTCGTAATGTCGATGCTGCTATTTTGGCGGAAACAGCAAATACGGTTTTAAGCTCAAGATCAACAAGTTTGCCGAGTACGTTTCAAGGTCCAGCTAATGGCACGCCAGGCCCTGATTTGCAGGCTAGCCCAAATCAAGCTGGTGGTGGTTTCTTTTCGGTCGACCTTATCGGAAACCGACTTTTATTTTCTGGGACAGCGAATGAATATGAAAAGTTGATAAATTTACTTAATCAACTTGATACACCTGCTCCAGAGGTCTTAATTGAGGTGAAAATTGCTGAAGTAACCTTAACGGATGAGAGTAGTTTTGGGTTAGAATTTTTCATTGATGATATTGGAGGTGAAAATGTTACCGCTCAAACGGGTGGTCTTGGTCTTGGCAGTAACGGAATTACTTTTAATGTTTTAAGCGGTAATGTTGACGCGACTATCAATGCATTCGCTAGCAATAGGAGAGTGAAAGTTCTATCCACACCAACCTTGGTTGCAAGATCGGGAGGCTCATCATCCATTCAGGTCGGTCAAGATATTCCCATCATTACATCTCAACGTCCGGCGAACAATCAAACTGGAACAGGGCCAATTGATATCCTACAGGGTATTGAGTATCGGAAAACCGGGGTATTGATGGAAATTGAGCCCATTGTCTTTAGTGATAGCCGGATCGATTTGACCATTACTCAGGAAGTGTCTTCAACATTAGCTACTGCCAATACCAGCACCATAAGTCCGACTATATCAAACAGGTCAATTTCGACACAATTATCTCTTGAAGATGGTCAAACGGCGGTTATGGGAGGGTTGATACAAGATGATATTGTCCGAGATGATACAGGTGTTCCTATATTGAAGGATATACCCTTTATTGGTCAGGCTTTTTCCACAGATGGCTTATCTAAAACACGAACGGAGCTTTTGGTGCTTATCACGGCATACGTATTACGCGGGCAAGAGGATAAATCAAGGTTTGTACGTTACTTATCGGGCCGTATAGAGGAACCTATCTTGGATGAGGGGCGTCTCACGACCTTGTTGCCTAAACAGTTTTGAATGTCTTCCGATAGTCGCATGACGATCTCTAAGGATATCGGTTTTAGTGTTTTGGAAGCCATGGTCGCTATGGCTCTTTTGGCCGCTGCAATGTTACCGCTTCTGAGCCTACAAGGGCAGTTTAGTCGGTCAATAGATAGTATTGAAAGAGCTGATAGGCGCCTAGATTCTCGTTATGTTGCGCTAAATTTAATAAAAACTATAAACCCACAGACGACAGATTCGGGCGAATTTCTTCACCGTGATGCCAAAGTGACTTGGAAAGCTAATCCAGTAAGGCTGCCACAGATTATATATGATGATGATGGAATAGCCACTGAAAACGAAATTTCTTTATTTGATATATCCGTAACGATTGTCTTTGAAGGTGGGGCAATAGATGAATTTACAGTCCGTCGTGTCGGCTGGCAGTAATTTAGCGTTCTATATGGTGTATCCTCTTCTATTTACTAGGAAAATCATATTTAATATTTGCTGAATTATTTTATTTTACCTGCTTAAAATGACTTGACTCAGTGTCCGTAGCTATGTAGCTCAAACTTACATTCGGTTGGAATTTGGGGACTCCTTAAAATGAAGGGTTTGCCAGCATCGTAACCTTCTGCGTGTAGTGAAGTGTAGCGGGCGCTGCACAAAGCGTAAAAGCGTTGATTAGTTGATTTAACAGTGAGGAAAACATGAAAATCACAAAACTTTTAGCGGCCACATCGATATTGGCCATGACAGCAACAAGTGCTCACGCACTTGATATAGTGAACGGCACTAATGCCGGAGCGTCGGGGTTTTTGAATCCATTGGCTAACGAACTATGCTTAGGGGATGGCGGAGATGCTGTTGCTGGAACGTTACGGCATACGATTACATTGTCTTCAGGGGGTAATTTTCCGCAGAACTTAAGAATAGATGTAACGCTTCCTTCAGGTGTAACCTTTAATGGGGCATCAACAGGTGGTGATGTTACCGCAA
>CAZPTJ010000064.1:0-14222 GCA_964589085.1 uncultured Flavobacteriaceae bacterium
TAATAAACTCTCCTTTGCTAGCCTTGATAACCGTATAATTTCCGATACGCGTAGGATCTTTTTTATGAATAATGACATCGGTCAGATATTGATCACGATCGCCGTATTTATCTGCAATTTTGATATTAATATCATTACCGATAGCATTAAATTGACCTTTTACAATCGCCAGTGCGGGTTTGGCTTTAGCAATATTTCTTCTGAGGTTTAAAAATTCCAACTGTGAAGCAGGAATGACATAATTAGCAAACAGAAAAGAAACAATAGCCATACCTAAAATAAAAACAATAATACTTTTCATAGCCCGCTGCAGTGAAATCCCTGTAGATTTCATAGCGGCAAACTCATAGTTTTCTGCAAAACTACCAAAGGTCATAATGCTTGTAAGAAGTACAGAAAGTGGTAGTACCAGTACAACCAGACTTGGTGCAACAAACATTAAGAATTTAAGGATAACATAGGTATCCAGATCCTTACCCGCAATCTCTTGGATATATAGCCAAACACTTTGTAAAAGAAAAATGAACATCAAAATAATAAAGATGTTCAAAAAGGTCTTGACGAAGCTAAAGAGTATATATCTGTCCAGTATTTTCATACTTCTAAAAAACGATGTATTGTCGCTAATACATCGTTTTTGTTTTTTAGATTACAGTTTTAGAACCTATTAATTTATAACCTATTGATGTAATAATCACCATACTTACTTTCATCAAAAGTAAAGATGTTTTTGGCCAGTGGCTGGTTGGTTTTAAACGAATTTACTGTAATTGTGATTTTGGTACTGTTGTTTTGGGTAATAATTAACTTATAGATATGTTTCGTCTGTTTATCTATACCGAGCAAAGCACTTTTAATATCACTATTGGAATCTATAGGGGTTAATTTTACAAACTGTATATTCCGACCCTTGACCCGCTGTACAATATCCATATCATAGGTATATCCTTCGTTAAAGAATGATAACATTTTTGACGGTGTAATTGCGTCTTCATCTTGATCACTTATCGGACTAATGGTGACTTCTTCATCTTCAGGAACAATCGTATAAATATGATTTCCGTCATTCAGCTGTGTTGTGCCTATAAGATTAAGTTTGTATAAATCACCATTAAGCACAACGTCACCGCGTGTTTCTTGATTTACTCCTTCGGCTTCATTGCTAAGCGCGTATTTAAAGTCTATGAATATGTTTTCATAGCTTTTTACCTTAGTATTTACTTCATTAAGTAAGTTTTTTGCTGTTTGTGCTTTCGCGAAAGCAAAACCTCCAATAATAAATAGCAAACACCATAATAATGTACTATTTCTTTTAAACTGATCCTTCATTGTTTAAGTGTTGTTCTAGACTGGTCAGATCACTTACAAGTACCTGGCGGGCTTTACTTCCTTCAAATGGCCCAACAATACCGGCAGCTTCCAGTTGATCTATAATACGTCCAGCTCGATTATATCCTAATTTGAGTTTACGTTGTAATAATGAAGCACTACCTTGTTGTGCAGTGACAATAACTTCTGCCGCGTCCTTGAATAGTGCATCTCTGTCACTAGCATCTATATCAAGACTTGTGCCACTTTCTTCTCCCACATACTCAGGCAACAAGTGTGCATCGGGGTATGCTTTCTGGCTTCCTATATAGTCTACAATACGTTCGACTTCAGGAGTATCGACAAAAGCACATTGTATACGCGTGAGATCATTACCTTGTGTGTATAACATATCTCCTCTACCGATAAGTTGATCAGCACCAGGACTGTCTAAAATAGTACGACTATCAATCTTTGAAGTTACCCTAAAAGCAATTCGAGCGGGGAAATTTGCTTTTATAATCCCTGTGATCACATTTACAGAAGGTCTTTGCGTTGCAATAATTAAATGAATACCTATAGCACGGGCTAACTGTGCCAAACGAGCAATCGGCGTTTCTACTTCTTTTCCTGCAGTCATAATAAGGTCAGCAAATTCGTCAACGACCAATACGATATAGGGTAGAAACTTATGACCATTATTAGGATTTAGTTTCCGAGCTTTAAATTTGGTGTTATACTCTTTAATGTTACGAACCATGGCATCTTTAAGCAAATCGTAACGAGCATCCATCTCAATACATAGCGAATTGAGCGTATTGATAACCTTAGAATTATCGGTAATAATGGCTTCTTCTGTATCCGGAAGTTTTGCCAGATAATGACGTTCTATCTTATTAAACAGTGTCAATTCCACCTTTTTAGGATCGACAAGGACAAATTTGACTTCAGCGGGATGTTTTTTATATAATAGAGAAGTAAGTATAGCATTAAGTCCTACCGATTTTCCCTGACCAGTTGCACCTGCCATTAATAAGTGTGGCATTTTAGCCAGATCTACAACAAAGGTTTCATTAGAAATCGTTTTCCCAAGTGTTAAGGGTAATTCCATTTCTGCTTGTTGAAATTTAGGAGATCCCACCGCTGAGTGCATACTTACAATACGCGGGTTTTTATTGGGAACCTCAATCCCGATGGTTCCTCGTCCCGGAATAGGGGCTATAATACGGATACCTAAAGCACTTAAAGATAGCGCTATATCATCCTCTAAATTCTTGATTTTTGAAATACGAATACCAGCTTCAGGAACAATTTCATATAAAGTAACTGTAGGGCCTACAGTAGCCTTAATATTGGCAATCCCAATTTTATAATTGTTGAGTGTTTGTACAATTCGGTTTTTATTTTCTTCAAGCTCTTCTTGATTAATGGTAATTCCTGCACCACCCGTATAATCTTTAAGTAAATCGATAGGAGGGAACTTATAATTTCCTAATTCTAAGGTAGGATCGAACTCTCCAAAATCCTCTACTAATTGATCGCTTTTATTTTTTGTGACAATCTTTTCCTCAATCACTTTCTCTACTTCTACTTTGATATCTTCTGTAGGAGTTGGATTTTCTATAGGTGTCGTTATCTCTAGTTCCGGAGCTTCAGTCTCTTCTTTTTTGGTCGTATTACCGATTGTAGGTTGTAGATTTTCAACATTAAGTTCAAAAGCCGATTTTTCGGTTTTTGGACTGCTTTCCTGAGAAAGTTCAATGGTTGGAGAACTTTCGATATCTTTTTCTGGAATAGTTTCAGGTGATAATGGTGATTCCTCTTGTATTGAAGGCTCTTCTGTAAACTCTTCGGCAAGATGATCTTTGGTTTTTTTAAAGAAGCCTGCAACTTTTTCCGGAGTGGCTTTAAGTCGTAATACGGCATAGACCACAGCGAGGAAAATCATTAATAATACCGTACCTATGACTCCCAGATAATCTTGAGCAAGATCATTGAGTTCATAACCTACCGCACCTCCAAGTAAATCATTTTTATCGTTGAAAAAACCTAAAAACACTGATAACCATAACATTAAAAGTAATCCCCAAAACCAGAAAGAGATTAGCTTTTTTTTGGCATAATCAAAGAAATAATAGATTCCAGATATAATTAATAATACAGCAATAGTAAAGGCAGGAATTCCAAAACCCTTATATATAAAAAAGTGACTTATACCGGCGCCAAATTTACTTAACCAATTTGCTGCTGCAGCATTTCTATTTCCTAGATCTGATAAAATATTTTGATCCGTTTTCCAGGTAAACAAATAGGAAACAAAAGAGAATAATAGGGATATCCCAACTAAAAACAAGAAGCTTCCTAAAAGTATCTTTTGTTGTCTTGATAACTTAAATGAAGGAACTTTTACTTTGGTTTTTGTGTTAGTCTTTTTTGCGGTCTTCTTTTTGGCCATCCAGGGTCAATTGCATCAAATTCAAAAATACAAATATGAAACGAGATTGTTAACGGTTTGGTACCTCGAGTTCTGAATAAAAGAAATAATTTAGGCTCAACTGCTTAATTTCAATAGGTAATACGTGATTTTTAATGGGTAATTTGAATTAAAGCATTAAATAAATACCAGGAGCCCTCAACATTCATAACCTTGAAATAGATCCGTTTATATGCTGCGTGTGTTAAATGAACTTCTACCTGTATAGGTCTGCCCTCAAGAGTATCAGATTCGTAGTCATTAGGAATGTATTTTAAGTCTTCTAGGAGTATTTGATTTTCTGTAATCTTTTTGATCACTTGTTGAAATCTTTTCTCATTAGAATTGGCATTAGCCGAATTGTACCCATCTTCGATATTCTCTACAAACACTTTAGAATATTCAGAAGGCATATCTGCAGAAAGTTGGGTTTTAAAATAGTTTAATGCAACTTCTTTGGAGATCAATAATGCTAACAAACCAACTGCATTTCCTTCAGAAAGGTTTTTGGTAACTTCACGGGTTATGGATGTAAACGAATCATTTTGACTGATGAGGTGCCCGAAAGGAGAAAGAAAAAGGGCAATTAGTAATAATTTTTTCATGTTTACAATAGTTTAGGAATATAGATAAACCCACTTATAATCACCGCAATTAAAGCAGCAATTCCAACGGCTCCGGCCGCTATATCTTTTATCCTACCTATTTTATCATGATAATCAGGATGAATAAAATCTGCAATATCCTCTATAGCTGTATTTAAACCTTCAGCACTCATCACCAGGCCTATTGCAAAAAATTGGGCAACCCATTCTATAGCGTTGATTTTTAAAATAAACCCTAGAATAGTAACACCAATCGCAATCACAAATTGCACCTGAATACTAGCCTCTGTTTTAAGCAAAATCCAAGCGCCTCTAAGGGCATATTTGATTCCTTTAAATCTACCTATAAGGAAACGTCGCATATTAGAGAGCGTTTATAGCGTCCTCATAGTTAGGTTCTTGTCCGATTTCAGGCACTTGTTCAGTATGTTGAATGATTCCCTGTTCATTTACTACAATAATAACTCTGGAATGTAATCCTGCAAAAGGACCATCTGCAATGGTTAAGCCATAGTCTTGACCAAACTTACCTGTGTTAAAATCGGAAAGTGTTTCTACATTTTCGATGCCTTCTGCGCCGCAAAAACGGGCTTGTGCAAAAGGTAGATCTCGTGAAATGCACAATACCTTTGTATTTTCAAGAGCCGCGGCTCTTTCATTAAAAGTTCTTATGGAAGTAGCACATACACCGGTATCTACACTTGGAAATATATTAAGTATAAGTCGCTGTCCAGCATAATCATCCAAAGATGCTTGTGATAAATCATTACGTGATAATGAAAAATCAGCAATTTTATCTCCTGTTTTGGGTAAGTTTCCTAACGTTTTAGTTGCGTTACCACCTAAAGTTATATCAGCCATTTTAATTGATTGTTTTTAATTTATACTACTAAAATAGAACTTCCATCACTATTTTAATTGCACTTATGATTTTTTTGTGAGTTGACGTATTTTAATATTAAAAGCAGCAAAAAGTAAAGTCATAAATGGACTTAACCAATTGAAAATTGCAAATACAAAGTAATCTAATACCGACACCCCAAGTACCCCACTTTGATAAGCTCCACAAGTATTCCAGGGAACTAAAACGGAGGTTACTGTACCGGAATCTTCTAGTGTTCTAGATAAATTTTCCGGAGCCAGATTTTTATCTTTAAAGGCTTTACTATACATTTTTCCAGGGACAACAATAGCTAAATACTGATCACTTGCTGTAAGATTTAAAGCTAAACAACTAGCAACTGTGCTGGCAAATAAACCAAATGTGCTTTGAAACAAACTAAGTAAAGCTTTACTGATACGAGCTAAAGCTCCTATAGCATCCATAACTCCACCGAATACCATAGCACAGATAATCAACCAGATAGTTCCTAACATTCCATTCATTCCTCCCGAAGAAAAAAGATCGTTTAATGCCTCAGTATCTGTGGCAACAGAGGTATCTACCGTTATTGCATTCATAAGACCTTTATAAGCATTTATAAAATCAAGAGATTCGCCTCCAGAAACAGCAAGTACGATCTCTGGTTGGAAAATTAAAGCAGCAATTGCACCTAATAAGGTTCCTGCAAGAAGTGCAATTAGCGGAGGTGTTTTTCTAATAATTAATACAATTACAATCACAGGGACTAAAAACAACCAAGGACTAATAGTAAATGACTTATCTATGGAAGCTAGAATAGTTGCAATATCAGCATTTCCAGTAGGATTTAATGTAAATCCAATGATTATAAATACAATAAGTGTTACTATAATGGTAGGAACTGTTGTGAATGTCATATAGCGAATATGCGTAAACAGGTCAGTTCCTGCCATTGCTGGCGCTAAGTTTGTAGTATCACTCATGGGCGATAATTTATCTCCAAAATAAGCTCCTGAAAGAACAGCACCTGCTGTCATGCCTAAAGAAATTCCTAAAGCATCTGCAATACCAATAAGTGCAATCCCCACAGTAGCCGAGGTCGTCCAGCTACTTCCTGTTGCAATAGAAATGATAGCACAGATTATGACACAGGATGCTAGAAATATGGTTGGATTTAAAATTTGTAATCCATAATAAATCATAGTTGGTATGATACCACTAATCAACCAAGTACCTGCTAATGCACCAACCATTAGAAGTATAAGGATTGCTCCTGAAGTTGATTTTACATTTTCAGCAACCTCTTCCATCATACGCTTGTAACTTACTTTATTGAAGTGCCCGACAATAGCGGCAACTGCAGCTCCAAGTAATAGAATGAATTGATTAGAACCACCTAAAGCATCATCCCCAAAGGCATAAAAAACATTAAAAAAAAGCATACCAACTAATGCAATGACTGGGATGAGTGCTTCAAAAACACTAAGCTCTTTATTATCTATAATTTTTTGATCTTCTATTTCAATCTCAGAGATATGGTCTTGATCTTGCATAATTTCTTTTTTGCTTTTGTAATGTTACAATTTTGAGCGCATCTGAGCAAGTTTGATTTTAATACATCATTTCTCATTTAATAATTTATTAAAAAGAACTGCTGTTTTTTTTGAATTATATTTGTTTCAAAATTGCCCGAATGCATCTTCAAAAACTCCTTGGAATTGAGTTCTTTTTACTTTTTTTTCTACTTCCCATAAGTTTAATAATCCCTTATAATCCTTGGGTGAAATTTGGATTAATCGTAGGCGGTTTTGTGTATATCATATATGTTCTATTGCGAAAAACCAAGGTTCGCTTTCGTGTAAAAAAGGGCATTGGTTGGAGTTATTTTTGGAAACGTATTCTTACGAGTTTTATAATTATTGCAGTGGTCACTGCTGCATATGTCTATATTGTTGACTCTGATAAACTATTTTGTGTCCCTCGCACAGATAAAGTGTTATGGGTACGTATCCTATTTATATACACTTTTTTGTCTGTCTGGCCTCAAGAAATTATCTATCGCACCTTCTTTTTTGAACGTTATGGACACTTGTTTCGTAATGAACGCCTAGCCATATTTATTAATGCCGTTGTCTTTTCATTAGCACATTTATTATTACAAAGTACACTGGTGCTCGTACTTACTTTTATAGGAGGATTGCTTTTTGGATATACGTATATGAAAACGCGGTCTACGACTTTGGTTTCTATTGAGCATGCGATATATGGCAATTGGCTTTTTTCTGTAGGAATGGGAGGGATGCTCGCTTTTCCAGGAATGGGAGCTTGTTAATGGGGTTGTATTTTAAGGATATTATTTTCAGAATGGTTGTTTTTTATTTTTGTAAGCTGTTTGCATCAAAAATGAAAAAACTTTCCGTAAGGTTTTAAATCTTTCCCTGGAATGGGAACTTGTTGATCCTATTTTTTTGTAGAAACTTTTTATGAGTATTTTTTTTGTGTTTCTTGGGAATGAGGACTTGCTGAGTTCAAAATGATTTTAGGTAGAAGTTTAGTTTCAGTTTCGGTTCTGATTTAAAATTTGTCAGGAAAACTTTGCAAATTCGACTCTTGTGGGGAGCATACAAAGCCTTAAATTTGTCTAACCAAAAATATAAAATATGAGTTCTTACGATGTTGCTGTTATAGGATCTGGCCCCGGAGGATATGTTGCTGCAATACGCTGCGCCCAGTTAGGGATGAAAACAGCTATTATTGAAAAATATGACACCCTGGGAGGGACTTGTCTTAATGTAGGATGTATCCCATCAAAAGCATTACTTGATTCTTCACATCATTATGAAGATGCTGTAAAGCATTTTGAAGAACATGGAATAGAAATCCCTGGAGAGGTAAAGTTTAATCTTGAAAAAATGATTGCCCGTAAGCAGAGTGTAGTAGATATGACCACTAAGGGTATTGATTTTTTAATGGGTAAAAATAAAATTGATGTATACCATGGGATAGGTTCTTTTAAAGATGGAACTCATATTGATATCGCTGATGCGAAAGGGCAAACACAAACCATAGAAGCAAAAAATACCATCATAGCTACAGGTTCAAAACCTAGTACGTTGCCATTTATCACCATCGATAAAGAACGCATCATCACATCTACTGAAGCTTTGAAACTAAAAGAAGTGCCAGAACATCTGATTGTTATAGGTGGTGGTGTTATAGGTTTAGAATTAGGACAGGTCTATAAGAGACTAGGGGCTAATGTGACGGTTGTAGAGTATATGGATCGTATTATTCCTACCATGGATGGAGCGCAAAGCAAGGAAATGCTCAAAGTATTTAAGAAGCAAAAAATGAAATTTGCTTTATCGCATGGAGTCACGGCTGTGGAGCGTAAAGGTGATGAAGTACTTGTAAAAGCTACTGATAAGAAAGGACAAGAGGTTGAATTCAAAGGAGATTATGTGTTGGTTGCTGTTGGTCGTCGTGCATATACTGATGGTTTAAACCTGGAGGCTGTTGGAATTTCAACAGATAATAGAGGTAGAGTAGAAGTAAATGACCATTTACAGACGAATGTGACTAATATTTATGCCATAGGCGATGTTATAAAAGGCGCTATGCTTGCTCATAAGGCAGAAGAGGAAGGTGTATTGGTTGCCGAGACTCTCGCCGGACAAAAACCTCATATTGACTATAACCTCATTCCAGGAGTCGTATATACCTGGCCAGAAGTGGCCTCTGTTGGTAAGACGGAAGAACAATTAAAAGAAGATGGTGTTGGCTATAAATCCGGACAATTTCCGATGCGTGCTTTGGGGCGTAGTCGCGCTAGTGGCGATATCGATGGTTTTGTTAAGATTCTTGCAGATAAGGCTACAGATGAGGTATTAGGCGTTCATATGGTCGGTGCTCGTGTAGCCGATTTAATATCAGAAGGCGTAACGGCTATGGAGTTTCGCGCAAGCGCAGAGGATATTGCACGGATGAGTCATGCACATCCTACCTATGCAGAAGCAGTTAAAGAAGCTGCATTAGCAGCTACAGAAGATCGACCACTACATATATAGTTTAATAAAGACTGAAATAGTTATAAGCCCTGATCAATATTGATTAGGGCTTTTTCATATAAAAAAGGATCATTTTAAGCAGTAAAAGCGGTATTTTTGCAAGTGTAGATTACGTACAAACCTGCTACTCCATAATTACGATTACTGTGTATAGAAAAACACTTAAAATCTCCATTCTTTTTATTTATTTAATCATTATCGCTGGTGCCGTTGTAAGAATGACTGGAAGTGGAATGGGATGTCCGGATTGGCCAAAGTGTTTTGGATACCTGGTCCCACCAACAGAAGAAAGTGAGCTCATCTGGGAAGCGCATAGAGGGTATACATCAGGGCAGGTTATTATTATCAATGAATCCTTACGTGTCGCAGCACATGATTTTACTTCTGGAGCTACCTACACTGCTGAAAATTGGCAAGTTTATGATAAACATGACTATGCTGTTTTTAATGTTTGGCATACCTGGATTGAATATATCAATAGATTGGTAACCGCACTAGCTGGTATACCTATACTTCTAATGATTTTCTTTTCCTTTTCTTTTTGGAAGGGACATTCTAAAATGATTTTTATTTCTTTTAGCGTACTATTATTAATGCTATTCCAGTCATGGTTAGGTAAAGAGGTTGTAGATTCTAATTTACTACCTATTAAAATCACGATACATATGATAGTAGCACTTTTTATTCTGGCCGTATTAATGTATTTATGGTTTGCCGCAGGAGAACGCAAAATAGAAAGTTTTAAGAGTATGGAGGTTTCGAAATATCATCGTTTGTTTCAAAACCTAATGATTGTAGCGACCTTGTTAACAATAGTTCAAATAGCTTTTGGAACACAGGTAAGACAATATATTGATGGACGAGTAGATGATGTAGGATATGCAGCTAAAGACCTCTGGTTAGAACCTGTTACTATTTGGTTTTATATCCATCGTTCTTTTTCGATTATTGTGACGCTCTTAGGGTTGTATCTCTATTGGCTCAACAGAAAACATCATTTAGAATATCGTTTGATTAACTGGGTTCTGTTCGTTATCGGTATTGAGGCATTATCCGGAATTATCATGTACTATATTGATTTTCCTTTTGGTAGTCAACCTTTGCATCTGGTCGTTGCGTCCTTGCTCTTCGGTCTTCAGTTTTATCTAGTGTTAGAAAGTTTCAAAAAAACAAGACCATTGGTGACATCTGCTTAGAAAGAAACAGCTTATCTTTAACCCTTAAATATTTTTTATTATGATCTATCGTTTTAGAGTTATTCTAGATACGGAAGAAGATGTTTTCAGAGATTTAGAAATTGACCAGGAATCTACATTGGAAGATTTTCATAATGCTATTAATCAATCATTTGGATTTGATGGAGGAGAAATGGCTTCGTTTTATGTAAGTGATGATCAATGGAATCAGGGAGAAGAAATCTCGCTCTTTGATATGAGTGAAGGAACAGATCAAATACGATTAATGAATGAAACCAGAGTTGAAGATGTGGTAAGTGAGGTAGAACCAAAATTGCTATATGTCTATGACTTTTTTAATATGTGGCGTTTTTTAATAGAATTAGGAGAGATAGTCGATAAGGAAGAAGGTATTACTTATCCTAATCTTATGTTTGTTCATGGACAAATTCCGGATCAGGCTCCTGATATTGCTTTTGAAGCAGATGAGACCGATGATGAAAATCAACCAGATATTAATATTGATGATTTGGATGATCTGGATTTTGATCAAAACTGGAATTAAATAAATTACTAACGATTATTTTACTTTAAAATTAATACCCGAGCTGTATGATTAATCTTTATAATGCAGATATTCAGTCACTTTCTATTCATAAAGTAGGTAATAAAAGTAAAGCCGAAGGATTGCTGGTTTCCAGAAGCCCTTATGAATTAACGGATGAATTACAACCACTTATAAAAGAATACTTTTTCAAACCGTTTCGGGAAAAAGAAGAGAATTATTATCGTTTTGATCATGAAACAGATGTAGCTTTCAACGAACTCTTTACCATTACAGAACAACTATTTGAAGCTCCAGATCGTGCACATGAACTTTCTACAACAATTGCTAAACATCTATACGATCAGAGTGAGCATCCACATATAAAACCTGGAGAATTGTATGTTGCGCTTATTGATAATGTATCGATTGATAACGAGAAAACATCGGTATTGGGCATATTTAAAAGCGAAATAAAACAAGATTTTTTAAAGTTTAGCGAAAGCGATAACAATTTAATTCCAGTACTGGAACAAGGCGTTAATTTGGGAAAACTAGATAAGGGTTGTCTCATTTTTAACAGTAAGAAAGAAGAGGGATATAAAGTATTGTCTATTGATTCAAATCGATATGATACAAAATATTGGTTAGAACAATTCTTAGGTGTTACCACTTTTGAAGATGATAACTTCTATACCAAGAAATATCTAAAATTCTGTCAGGATTTTGCAAAAGATGTGGTTTTACCCGCTGAGGATAAGAAAGAACAGGTGTTATTTATGAATCGTGCTGTTAATCATTTTGCTAAAAATGACAACTTTGAAGAAACGGCTTTTGTAAATGAGGTTGTAGAAAATCCAGACTTGATACCAGAATTCCGTAATTATAAGGTAGAACAAGCGCCAAAATATAAGATCGAGGATCTTACCAATTTCCCTATTAGTAACACTGCAGTTACAGCTACCCGAAAAAAAATTAAAAATGTAATCTCTCTGGATACAAACATTCAAATTAAGATGGATTTTATAAATCCTGAAAGTGCTGAACGGTTTGTAGAAAAAGGATGGGACGAAGAACGCCAGATGTATTATTACCTGGTCTACTTTAACAAAGAACAGAAAGACTAATCTTATTTTCCCGCTATACAGCGGGATTTTTTTTGTAACAAAAAATTCTTGGGAACGTCTAGTTAAGACAACAATCAAAAAACACTTTTCTTTGGAAACAATTCTGACTTTAAATAATCTTACCAAACATTATGGTACAGTGAAGGCCGTAAATGATCTGTCTTTTACAATCCAAAAAGGTAATGTATATGGAATTTTAGGCCCTAATGGTAGTGGTAAATCTACCACACTGGGTATGGTGCTTAATGTCGTTAATGCAACGCGTGGAGGTTTTCATTGGTTTGATGGTTCCGATAGTACACATAATGCTCTTAAGAAGGTAGGTGCTATTATAGAACGTCCTAATTTTTATCCATATATGACAGCTGTTCAAAATCTGGCTTTGGTTTGTCAGATTAAAGATGTTCCGAATCATAAGATAGAAGAAAAGCTTGAAATAGTAGGCTTGCTGGAACGTAAGAATAGTAAGTTTAGCACCTTTTCTTTAGGAATGAAGCAGCGTTTAGCCATTGCTTCTGCCTTATTAAATGATCCTGAAATTCTTATTCTAGATGAACCTACAAACGGCTTGGATCCTCAGGGAATTCATCAGATACGAGAAATCATTAAGAAGATTGCAAATGGAGGAACAACTATTTTACTCGCGTCGCACTTACTCGATGAGGTAGAAAAGGTTTGTTCCCATGTAGTAATATTGCGACAAGGGGTGAAGTTATACTCTGGAAGCGTTGATGGTATGAATGCCAGTAATGGTTTTTTTGAATTGAAAAGTGATCAAAAGGAACAACTCATTAAATTTCTTGAGAATAATTCCAGTTTTGGATCGGTAAAAACAGAGGGAGGTTTGATTACCGGTTATTTGAATAAACCGTTGAGTGCATCAGATCTAAATACTCAACTTTTTGAAGAAGGGATTGTATTGACACATTTAGTACAACGCAAAGAAAGTTTGGAAGAACAATTCCTTCAATTAACTAACAACCAAAACTAAACACAATGCTTCGACTTCTCAATATAGAATTTCAAAAACTTAGATATAGTAAATCGGCTAAAGTATTAACCGTTTTATATTTTATTATCCTAACATTTATTGCATTAATAGTTTCCTTTGAGTTCAATATAGGCGATATTAAAGTGCGTATTGCAGATCAGGGCATTTTTAACTTCCCTTTTATTTGGCACGGGAATACGTGGCTTGCGGCTTGGTTAAAACTCTTTTTAGCAGTTGTAATTGTCTCTATGACGGCTAATGAATATAGTAATCGTACGCTCAAACAGAACCTTATAGACGGACTCAGTAAGAAAGAATTTATTCTTTCTAAATTTTACACTGTCATCGTATTTGCCTTAATATCAACCTTGTTTATTTTTATAATGTCCATAATATTAGGATATTCTTTTTCAGATTTTACAGAGTTTAGTATTGTTACGAAAGATTTAGAGTTTATTGTAGCCTATTTTCTTAAACTAACGGCTTTCTTTTCTTTCTGTTTATTCTTAGGGATACTCGTCAAAAGATCGGCTTTTTCACTTGGATTTCTATTCGTTTGGTGGATTATAGAATGGCTTATTTTTTTATTACTTAAACTTCTATTTTTTAAAGGAACCGATGTTGCTGAGCATGTTACACAGTTTTTTCCATTAATGTCAATGAGTAATTTGATTGATAACCCCGTAACTAGGTTAAACTTTGTACAAACCGCAGCCAATCAACTGAACGCTGATCTTTCTCTTGATTATGGTGTACATTGGTATGAAATTGTAATCGTTTTGGTGTGGACATCCCTGTTTATTTACTGGTCATATGCACTTCTTAAGCGAAGAGATTTGTAATATTCAGGATTCACTTATAACTGATACATTGTTAATTGCTTGGATATTGATTTAACTTTTTATTAAAAATCAGTAGTGTCCTGCAAAAAACCCTTCAATTTCCTCAAGCTTCTATACATACTGATGTTTGACCCATTTTAAGAAAAACAACTCCTTGCTATTTAGAAATTGATAAATATCAAAGTATAAGCCTTATGTTGATTTTGTAAAAATCATATAATCAACATC
>CAZPTJ010000065.1:0-5097 GCA_964589085.1 uncultured Flavobacteriaceae bacterium
ATTTTGCAGCACTTTCAAGTTGTAATAGATTTTCTAATGCATAATCTGGGATAAAGGCACAATTACACTTTAATACAATAAAAAACCTCAATCAATGTATCGTAAGAATTTTAGATCTGATTCAGATCTACATTTCCCTCCTCTTTGAGAATGGCTAATTTTACTTTTTTCCAATCCTTTTTCTCTTGCAATTCTAGATAAAGGAGAACCATTTTTAATACGATAGACATAAAGTTTACCTTGTGGAATATTTTTATTGGTTTTAAGCGTTTTAGGGACGTAATCTGAAAAGAGGCATGTTTCATACAAAATATAAATGGTATTGTCCCGATTATTTATCTCAAGCTCGTTGCAAAAACCACAATGTGTTCCCATAATAATATTAACATCCCATTGGCGAAGATTGCAATTAATATGCTCTGCACGGACTTCACCGCCAACAGTTAAAACCTCTATTGGATACCTAAAATGCTTAGACTTAGTTGATATTAAGCTGAGGGAGAAATGGACAACAGTAGGTAGTAGCTTAGTTATACCTTTGTTAAGAGTTTATTCACCACTAGCGGCACACCTTCTGTAGCTTTTACAGGATAAATACTTAAATCTTTCCTAGGATTAATCGCAGGATTAGGATCTATAAAATAGGTATGCGTTCCTTCCTGTGCGTAATCGGTTAATCCTGCTGCAGGATAGACTTGCATAGAAGTGCCGATGACCATAATATAGTCGGCTTCCATCACCTGATAAGCTGCTTTTTCCAACATAGGGACGGCTTCACCAAACCAAACAATATGTGGACGCAGCTGGAAACCGTTTTTACAAGTATCTCCCGGATGAATATCCCCTTTGCAATCTATGACCACCTCATCATAGGTACTTCGTGCTTTAAGCAATTCTCCATGAAGATGTATGATATCTGTACTTCCGGCACGCTCGTGCAAATCATCTACATTTTGAGTAACAATAGTGACATCATAAGCCGTTTCTAAGGTGACAAGCGCTTTATGCGCAGCATTAGGGTGAACTTCCAATAACTGTCGTCGTCGCTGGTTATAAAAGTCAAGCACTAATTCCATGTTTTGTGTCCAACCTTGTGGTGAAGCAACCTCCATCACATCATGACCTTCCCATAAACCTCCAGCATCTCTAAAGGTCTTAATCCCACTCTCAGCGCTGATTCCAGCTCCGGTAAGGACTACTATTTTCTTGCGTTCTGCTCCCATAGTACTTCTATATCTTACGTGCATAGCGAAGTTCATAAAAAGCAGTAGCATTTCCCAATAAAAAAAGAGAATTTGATGATCTCTTGTGTTATGAAAATTTTCATAATACAATGATTATTTTCAATGAGCGATCGGATTTCATTTAGGAGATTTGGATTTTGATCACAGACCGTTGTACATTGGTCATATAGTTCATAATATTTGGATCAGGAATTACTTTCATATCTACAAGGCTTTCTTACAGAGCGTCGGCGTCACTTGTTTAAAAAAGTACTGTCTGAACGTACCTTGCATATAACTGTTGCGGTAGAAGATGTCTATCAACTCCATAATACAAGCGCTGTGATCCGGAGTTGTGATGCTTTTGGGATTCAGGAATTGCACGTCATTGAAGAGGTCAATGTAAAGCGTATCGATCGGGAGATTGCTATGGGTGCCCAAAAATGGGTAGATGTACAACGACATCAAAGCACTAAGGCCTGTATACAACGCTTACGCGAAAAAGGATATCGCATCGTAGCAACCTCACCACATACAAAAGCCTATCCACTTGAAAATGTTAGGGTCGAGGAAAAATTAGCCCTGTTTTTTGGACGAGAAACAGAAGGTCTAAGCCCCGAAGTACTCGAACAAGCTGATGATTTTATCTATATCCCAATGCAGGGGTTTACCGAGAGTCTTAATATTTCGGTGAGTGCTGCAATTATACTGCAGGCACTTTCGCAAAAGCTTAGAGATTCACAAATCCATTGGGAACTGGATATGCAAACTCACTTTAATCTTGAAATGGCCTGGACAAAGAAGATGATTAAGGATGTAGAACGTATAACTCAGCGCTATCTGGAGGAACGGGAATAAGTTAGTTTCCCCTTGTAAAATAGAGAATGAGTTGATCAGTAATATCATTACAATTTTCATGACATTCCAGATATATCTTTCTAACTGGTCGCGAAACTAATTGTCCAGCGGTATATGCAGAAAGCTCGGTTTGAATAAGGTTGTCAATTTTTAAAAGTTGTAGTTTTTCAAAACTGAAATAATCTTTTTGAATCGAATCTAATTGATGACTAAATTTTTGGAAAAGTATCTGGAACTTTTCATTCCTTTCTTGCTCCTCTTCAATGGTTAATTTTTTATCGTGAGGGAGTCCTAGTTTTTGTTCTAAATCCTCGGCAATAAGACGTAATTCATTTTCTGCTGATTGCTGGTGTTTTTTAATTTGATCTTTGTTCTTTTGTAGAAGAGGAACCCGTTCTATAAGTGCCGATTCATCATAGCATACTGAGGGTTGAGGAGATTGTGCTATCCCTTGATACCTGATACCTAATGTAATTATAGCGAGTAGTTTATTCAATAGTGTATGCCTGCTTTAGTATTAAATGAATTTTAATTTAGACCTGTTTCAATAGAAGATACCGAGTAGTTTTCTGGAGGGACAGGTTTTCCATGTAATCTTTGCATCATCGCTATTTGACCAATGTGGGTTAATATATCAGATAGTGGTCCTTGTATTAATTTTTTAGAAACGCTCAGTGGTAATTCATCCACATCAAGAGCACTATCTATCTTGATTAACTCTTGTTTAAATCGTTCTATTTCTTTCATTAAACTAAGCTTTTCTATTCCTTCAGGATTAAATTGTTTTTTTTCCACAGAAGTACGAGCCCAATGTAGTACACCATACATATGGTTCATTATTTCGGTTGGGTTTCTACTTCCGTTTCCCAAATTAAATGCATCAAAACCTTCTTTACTTTCTGCTATTGATTTGTCAAACCTATAGTTGATGGTTGATAACATATGTCTTAAAAATTCGTTTTTCATTGTATTTTTTTATGATGTGGTTATTAAACGAATTTAGCAAATGCAAGTTGAATACAAAATATACTATGGGTTTTATGGAATAGTCGTCACCATAAGAATTTAAAAGTTCTTATTAATTTTAGTTACTTTTAAGTCAATAATCAACAAGCCTGGTTATGATTTTTATATATATTCTGGCGATCATCATCGCAATTATTATTATTCTGGCAGCCACTGCACCGAAGACCTATGATGTGCAAAGGAGTATCATCATCAACAAATCCAGACCAGAAGTTTTTACCTATTTGAAATCAATTAAAAATCAAGATCACTGGTCACCCTGGAAAAAGAAGGATCCCGATATGAAACAGGAATTTACCGGAGAAGACGGTACTGTAGGTTTCGTATCCCGTTGGGAAGGAAATAAAGAGGTTGGTATAGGAGAGCAGGAAATTTTAAAAATCACTGAAAACCAACGTATTGATTCAGAATTACGTTTTTATAAGCCCTGGCAATCTATAAGTCAGGCATTTCTAACTACAGAAGATGTTGGTAACAGTCAAACTAAAGTCGTCTGGGGTTTTTCTGGAAAAAACAAATTCCCTTTTTCCATATTTATGCTGTTCTTTAGTATGGATAAGACTGTAGGTAAAGATTTTGATGAAGGATTAAATGACCTTAAAAAGATTCTTGAAGATGCCTAAGTCTATAAAAATAAACTGGTTTGAAATACCGGTAACCGATATGCCGAGAGCTATTGCCTTCTATGAAGAAGTATTTGAAATAAAGATTAACCCTATGAATTTTGGTGATGTTGCAATGGGGTGGTTTCCGCCAAGTGATGAGGTCGGAGCGGCTACAGGCACACTTATCCAACATGAAATGTATACTCCAAAAGATAATGGAGCTTTACTCTATTTTAATTCTGACGATGTCGCTATAGAGCTAGCTAGGGTAGTCCCAGCAGGCGGCAGTATCTTCAAGAAAAAAACCTTAATAGGCGAAGGACATGGATATATGGGCGTCTTTATTGATTCTGAAGGGAATCGTATAGCATTACACAGTACGATATAGATTTTATTTCCGATTCAAAACACGATACTCCTCGTAACATTCGGCGATGGCATCCAGTATCTGGAGATCATTGGCCGTAGTGATAAAGGTTTCTGAGTAACTACAATTACGGAGTATTTCGTCAATATCAACCTTATTAACTTGGAGTAGAGCAGTTAATGTCTCACGGTCGAATTTCTTTTCTAAAAGTGCTCGAACCTTATCATCTTCTTTCATTTTACGCAGTTTCCGCAACTGCTGCGGTTTTCGAGAAAAGATGTTATATAAAAAATCTGCAGGGTTGAAAATGGCACTCAATGCACGGCTTACGGCATCTGGCCTGCTATTACCCGTTTCATAACCGGTATTTAATCCAGAAATACTATAACGTGAATTGTTATAAATAGGAATATTTCGAGCATCTATTTCGAGATAACCTGTAAGCTGAATTTCCTGAACGATAACTTCTTCTAATGCAATTCCTACTTCTGTCATTTTGATTTTTACATCTCCATAACGCACCCAGTCATTGCTTACACGCACCTGCAAAGTTTTAAAACCTAAATACGAAAAGAACAGAGTGTCATCTACTTTAGCCTGAATTTCAAAACGACCATCTTCATCGGTAATAGCACCTCTTACATTGTTGAGATTGACAATATTTACATTCTGAAGGACAACATCATTACTGGCATTGAGCACAGCACCATTAATATAGCCTTCTTTTTGGGTATATTTCTCAGCAGTTGTTTCGTTTTGAGATAGGGAATCGATGACTTGGGCTCGAGTCGTAGTTAGAAAGCCAATAAGTAGGAAAAAAAATAAGGTTAGTCTCATTTAAGGGTTCAATTTATATATTCTTAAGAGAAAATCATACCAAATCCTATTTATTTGCAAAATAATAACATTAGCTTCTTCTACGTCGCTTACCTGAAAAGGGGCTATTGCCTCCAGGTTTTTGACCTCGGTCACTACTGCGTTGTGCTCTTGTAGGCTTTCTATCTCCAGTTGGTTTTCT
>CAZPTJ010000065.1:5197-14152 GCA_964589085.1 uncultured Flavobacteriaceae bacterium
CTCGGTCACTACTGCGTTGTGCTCTTGTAGGCTTTCTATCTCCAGTTGGTTTTCTGTTTCCAGAACGTTTTCTATCTCCAGAATGTTGTTTGTCTTCTCGGCCGCTTCTACGCTCTCCACCAGAACCTCGATACTCTCTTCGGGAATTATTTCTATTATCCCTAGGTTTACGTCTATCGTTACGTCCTCTGGAACGATTGCGATTACGACCTTCATTACTAGTCGTTTCTTCTACATTAATCTTACGACCGCCCAATTGAAAGTCTTCAAATAGCGACATAATCAATGCTTTATCCTTAGTGTCTGTATTAAAGAAAGAGAAGCTATCCTTACAATCTACTCTGTAAATACCGTCTTTACCAAGCCCTGAGGTTTCTTTAAGAAAGTCTTTAAGACGCATCCAGTCAAAATCATCCTTACGACCTATGTTTATAAAGTAACGCGTGGTATCGCCACTTGCTTCTTTAGCTTCAGCAACCGCATTTTGATTAAGATCCTTAGCCTTCTTATAATAGTTATAGAAACGGGTAAACTCTACAGAAAATAACTTCTTTATAAGTTCTTCTTTAGTGTTTTCTTGAAGCACTTCTTCAATAGCAGGGAGATAAGGCTCTATTTCTGGATTTATTTCTGTTTTATGAATATTGTTTGCAAGGTGAAAGAGTTGCACCTGACAGATTTCCATGCCATCAGGAATGGTTTTTTGCTCAAATTTTTTATCCAGAATTTTTTCAAGCTGCTTGATTTTGCGCATTTCACTTTTGGTCACAATGACCATAGAAGTACCGCTCTTTCCTGCACGACCTGTTCTTCCAGACCTATGAGTATAGGTTTCTATCTCATCCGGGAGTTGATAGTTGATCACGTGGGTAATACTATCGACATCAATACCTCTCGCTGCCACATCTGTAGCTACAAGCATCTGTATTTGCCGGGTACGGAAACTTTTCATTACCAAATCCCGTTGGTTTTGACTCAAGTCCCCATGGATGGCTGCTGCATTGTATCCATCTTCAATAAGTAGTTCTGCTACTTTTTGTGTATCCCGTTTTGTTCTACAGAAGACTACAGAAAAAATATCTGGATTGGCATCCGCCAGACGTTTTAATGCTTGATATCGATCCCGTGTGCTTACCACATAGTATTCATGAGAGACATTCTTTGCTCCGGTATTCTTTGATCCTACAGTTATTTCCTGAGGACTATGCATAAATTGTTTGGCAATTCTGGCAACCTCCTTGGGCATGGTTGCACTAAAGAGCCAGGTAAGTTTGTCGTCTGGGGTATCCGCCAGAATCGTAGTGATATCTTCATAGAAGCCCATATTCAACATCTCATCGGCTTCATCGAGTATGCAATAGCTTAGTTTGGTGATATCGGTCATCTTACGACGCATCATATCCTGCATACGTCCTGGAGTAGCAACGATAATCTGAGCTCCTCTTGAAATTTCTCTAGCCTGCTCATTAATATTGGCACCACCGTATACCGCGACGATACGCACACCACTCATATGCTTGGCATATAGTTTTAATTCATTGGTGATTTGAAGGCATAACTCGCGTGTGGGGGCAATAATAAGCCCTTGTGTCGTTCTGCTTTCGGCATCAATACGTTGTAATAATGGAAACCCAAAAGCAGCAGTTTTTCCAGTTCCCGTTTGTGCGAGTGCAACAATATCGGTTTCTTCTTCTAAAAGAATGGGAATTGCTTTTTCTTGAATTTCTGATGGAGTCACAAACCCCATATCGGAAACAGCTTGTAGTAAGGATTGCTGTAACCCTAATTGATCAAATGTCATTGTATCTATTTATACGTTAGTGTGTCTTATGAAGCACACGACAAATAGACCTATATTGCTTCGATCAACACTTTACCTCACCCTGAGGTTTTTAAAGCGGTAAAGGTAGTCTTTAAATTAATAATGAGAATTATTTAGGTATTAATTTTGAATAGATGCTAAAATGAAGGAGGTTTTAGTCCAGAAATTTCAGAAACTGTTGCATTGCTCTACCACGATGGCTTATTTTGCCTTTTTGTTCTTGAGACATTTCTGCAAAAGTTTGTGTATATCCGTCAGGCAAAAATATAGGATCATAGCCAAATCCTTTATTTCCTGATAGAACTGTGGTAATTGTTCCAGTGCAAATGCCTTCAAAGGTAAAGGTGTTATCTGCTTTCGCGAAAGCGATCACCGTCTTAAATTGTGCCTGGCGATTGGAATGATTTGAAAGCGCTTCCAGGAGTTTATTCATATTATCCTGAGCATTTTTTTGCGAACCAGCATAGCGCGCAGAGTATACACCAGGTGCTCCATCAAGCGCCTGTACTTCCAGACCTGTGTCATCTGCAAAACAATCATAACCATAGGTGTTTTTTACATACTGTGCTTTGAGCAAGGCATTACCTTCAATAGTGAGGGCATCTTCAATGATCTCTTCAGTACAACCGATATCCGTTAAACTTTTTAATTGGATATTATTAGGAAGTAATGCCTGTACTTCCTTAACTTTATGAAGATTATGTGTGGCAAAAACAAGTGTCATAGTTTAATCATATAAAGAGGGAAAATACTAAAAAGGGAAGAAAGAAAATCAATGATTCGCTAGAATTATGAAGGGAAATTTCCAGAAGATGCATGCGCGTAGTTTTACCTGATTTTAAAAACGGTTATGTTTTACCATATATGCTATGGTTTAAGGCATTAAGTTTGAAAATACGACCACTAAAACACTAAATCATATGGAAGATCCTTCAAACCAGGACACTGCGCCTAAAGAAGTCACCACCACTCCTAAAGAAAGCGATGGAGTAGTATCCAATACTCCGATACCGATCATATCTGACGAAGTCAAAGAGACTATGAAAAAGGATATCAATAATATGCTGTCCTTTGCTGTATTTAATGGCACAATTGTCAATACTGAGGTTATTACTCTCATCAAGGATGGTTCTGTAGATAATCTGGTAAATGCACATAATCTTCTGGCTAAAAATGTGGCACCTGCCACTCCAAAATCTATTGAATATACCCGAAAAATCCATGAAGATGACCGGAATAAATCCCTGTTCAGTAAACACCCTTTGGTGCGTAACCTTATTATATTGGCCTTTGTTTTTCTCGCTGGTTTTATAGGAACAAGTTTATCAAAAGGGGTCAATAACAACTCCTTGGATAGTGGTTTATTTGATAATCAAGGAGCTAATCTTTTGTTGAATATTACATTTCTGATTTCTGTATCGGGACTAGGTGTAGTTTTCTATTTATTGAAAAACGTCAATACGGCTATTCAGAATGGAACGCTTGTTCCGGAAGATAAAATCTATTATTTAGCATTGATCGTACTAGGGGTGATTTCAGGACTCATTATGTCAGAGATTATTTCTTTTTATAGAATAGGAGAAAGCGGAACCACAACTGATGGTATTAATTTATTTAATAAGAGTCTACTAGCCTTAATTGGAGGCTTTTCTTCTGATGCTATTTTTAGTGTGTTGCAAGGTATTATTGGGCGTGTAAAAGCTATTTTTTCGGTAAGTAATTAATACTTCTTAGGACATGATAACTGAAGAAAACTTTAAGGCAATGATTCCCGATGTTAGCTGGAATTACGCTAGTGCGTATGTATCCTTATTTGATACCACCCTGGATCGCTTTGAGATAAATAGCCCTTTACGAAAATCTCACTTTTTGGCGCAGGTAGGTCATGAGAGTGGAGGTTTTAAATTTGTTGTTGAAAATCTAAACTATTCAGCAAAAGCCTTGTATGGGGTGTTTAGAAAGTATTTCCCAACACTTGAAGCCGCAAATGCCTATGCGCGTCAACCAGAAAAAATTGCTAATAAAGTATATGCAAACCGTATGGGTAATGGCACTGAACAGAGCGGTGATGGATGGAAATATAGAGGAAGAGGTTTGATTCAATTGACAGGTAAAGCAAATTACCAAATGTTTTCAGATGATGTACAACAGGATTTTATAGCAAATCCTGATCGTGTTGCTCGTCCGGAATGGGCATTAAGTTCTGCCTGTTGGTTTTGGAAAAAGAATAACATCAATCGTTATGCGGATGAAGACGATATCCATATGGTGACCAAACGCATTAATGGCGGTTATAATGGTATAGAACATCGACAACATCTACTTGATGAATTTAAAAAACTATATAATATCTAACTAACGTATGTAATTATGAAATCAATAAAAATTTTAGGAATTGTATTGGGCATTTTAATTATTGCCTCCTGTGCTTCCATACCAGCATCAACTTCAAAACTCACCGAAAATGTTATCGATGAGGCAAACGGTATGCATAAATTAAATGTATCACTGGTAAGTCAACTTTTTGATGAAAGGCAGCAACGTATTAATGACTTCATGGCCTATCAATACACGCCTGCCTTATTAAAAAATATTCAAAAAAAATTACCGGACTCTGTGAATTATGAAGAGGAATTACCCAATATCTTACAGAGTATAGTACCCGTGATTAATGAGAAAAGGGATTCTTTACAATCTATATTGGATACGCAGGAGAAAAATATTTTAGATCAATTAAATACGACCTATACTGCTTATAGTTCTTCAACAGGTGCTTTGCAGAATTTAATAGACTCTGCGGTTAAATTAAAATCGGCAGAAAAGCAGGCCTTAAGTGCCATAGAGGGAATTACAGGGATATCGCCTGGGACTGTGAGTAATGTAGAGGCTAAAGTGAATGATTTATTACTTTCTTCGGGGGCTAATGCAAGACAATTACTTCAAATTATAAATTCTTTAAAATAAACGATATGAGCATAGATTGGGATAAACTGGTAAGAGATGCTGCAGCACAAACGGATAACGAATTAAGTACGCAACTGGCAGGCTTGACAAGCCTAAAAGTTTCAGAGATTGATACTTTTATTAAAGATAGCGAAATTTCAAATGCTGATGCAGTCAAAGTTCTTAAGGAAATTAATAGTGCAACAGCCTCTAATACTGAAAAAGCTAATGCAATATCAAATATTAAGAATGGGGTTGGTTTTTTAGTAAGTCTGGTCGGTAAAGTAGTATAGTATCGGAGCTATTATTCTACTATTCTAAAAATAAAGAGGGCATAAATATAAAAGCGTACAAAGCGAAATAGAGCGAAAATAAGATAATAGGAGAAAGGGTATTTAATCATTCCGGTTGCAATACTTACTGGTGAAAAGGGAACCGGAAACAAGGCACTTACAGCGATCATAAGTCCTCCCCATTTGCGTACATGTTTTACATGCTTTGCCATTTTATGTTGTAAGTACTCATGTACGGAAGAAAGCCTTCCTATGGCCTGTCCAATAAAATAGGAGACCACACCTCCAGCATAAGACGCAAGTGCTATAAGTGATAATAAACCCACAGGATGAACTGTTTTGTCACTCCAGGCTATAAACAGTTCAGGAGGAATCAAGCCCAATAGAGATTCTGAAATAAAAAATAAGAATACGATAAATGTATTTGAATAATGCTCCGTGGCATAGGTCAATAAAGTACTGACATCAATAACAAAATAATTGAGCGTAAGAAGAATTCCAATGACAATTATAATTATGGGAATAGCCTTTAATATGGCGTCTTTCAAAAATTTATAAAATCCAGTATACACATAATATTGGTGTAATAGGCGCAACCTACTTTTCTTTTTGGTTTTATGTGTTTGTTTGAGCATTGAGGTTAAGTACAATTTCTTGTGTTACCTAGGTCGTATTTCTTTTGGAAAGTTATCTTAAAGTATTGCTAAAAAAATGCCGAAATATGTTATGCAATGCGAAGATAAAATCAATTGATTTTAGCATTGATATTTACCTTTAAATAAGACTAAAAATAGCAGCTCCATAGATATAAAACCTTAAAAACCTTAGCAAACCAAAGAGTAAGTAATAAGTAAAACGATATCTAATCATCCCTACAGCCAGACTGGATATCGCAAAAGGGATAGGTAGCAAGGCACCCACAACAATCAAAAAACCACCCCATTTACGGGCATTTTTAATATGCTTTACCATTTTTACCTCCAGATAATTATGAATTGCTTTTATTTTAAGAGAGGCTCTACCGGCAAAATAAGAGATAATACCACCTGCATATGAAGCAACGGCTAAAAGCGTAAGAAAAAGCAAGGGAGCGTCTGTTTTAGCACTCCAGGCAATAAAAAGCTCGGGAGGAACAATCCCTAATATAGATTCTGAAACAAAAAAAACAAATAGAATTAAGGTATTGGAATAATGATCAATGACATACTGTAAAGCATCATTTACATCAATCACCAAATAATGAATAGTCACTAAGGCACCTACAACAAGCAAAATAGGAGGAGTCGCCTTTTTTATGGCATCAAGGAGAAAACTATAAAAACCGGTGTAGGCGTAATATTGGTGAAGTAACCTTAACCTGCTTTTTGATCGTACTTTTGGGGTCCCTTTATGCACAGCTTATTCGAAAATAAGATGCGAAGTTAATGTTATTTAAAAGCTTAATCGTTTAAGAAAGTATTAAAGTTTTATTATTTTTTTGAAACCATAATATAGTATTGATTGTAATTTTAAGCATTTGTAATACAGTGTATTAAAAAATACCATAAACATCAACAATTTTCTTTTGTATTGCATAAACAACGAGCCCAGCAATATTTTTTGAACCCGTTTTAAGTAACAAATTATTACGATGACCTTCAACCGTTCTCGGGCTGATAAATAGCTTTTCTGCAATCTCGTTGGTCGTATGCTGTTTACAGATCAATTCCAAAACTTCTTTTTCGCGTTTTGTGAAATAAGTATTGTCAAAATCTGATTTTATAGGTTTTTCAGATTTATTGAGGAAACCTTCATGAATAAACTTCATAATTTGCGGACTGTAGTAAAATCCTTTTTCTGCAACCTCTTTAAGTGTCGTGATCATCAAAGCGGGAGTACTGTTTTTTGCCAAATAGGCTACGGCTCCTATGGATATCATGTTGACTATAAATGGTTTGCTGAAATAACTGGTAAGTGCTACAATTTTAATGTCGGGAAATTCTTTTCGTATAATTTTAGTAGCCTCGACACCATTGAGTTCTGGCATTTTAAGATCCATGATGATAATCTCAGGAAGCTCCGAAGCGGTGCGCAAAAGATTCAAAAGATTGGAACCATCAGAAGCATCAAAGAGGACTTCAATATCCTGATCACTTTCTAAAATAGCTTTCATCCCCTGTCTAAACAATAACTCGTCGTCGGCGAGTACGATTTTAATAGTGTTCATGGTTGTTTAGTTTTTATAATAAATGAACTTCCTTTTTTGGGCATACTTTCGATATGTAAATCGCATTTAAGAATGGCAACACGGCTCTTGATATTTTGTAATCCGATACCACTTTTTTTGCTAATTAATTTGGTATCAAAACCTTTACCATTATCAATAAAACGTAATTCAAACTGATCATCACCTTCTTTCTCTAAGGTAATATCTATTTTGGATGGTTTTCCATGTTTTATGGAATTAGTCATTAATTCTTGTACGATTCTAAAAAGATGCAATTCTTCCGAACTGTTTTCTAAAACGAGGTTGTCAATAGTATAACTCACCTGAAGTGAGGAGCTTTTAATAACATCTTCCAGAAATTCTTCCAGAGCTACTTTTAGTCCAAATTCATTTAAGATGGGAGGTAGTAATTCATGAGCCAATCTCCTTGAGTTTTCCAGCGTACTTGTAGTTACATGAAGAATATGAGAGAGCTTTTCCTTTTGTTGGATGTCCAGATCTTTATGTCCAAGAAGGACATGGGTTGTTAAACTGATCACATTGAGCTTGGCACTGATGGCATCGTGCAAATCCTGAGCAATACGACGACGCTCTTCTTCCTGGGTTGCAATTGTGGCTTGTAGAATATGTTTTTGATAGGTAAGTTTTAAGTTTACTTTTTCAAATTCTTTCTTGATAATTTTCCTTCGGGAAGAATAAAAGAATAGAATTAGCCCTGTAGTTAATAATACAGTAAAGATAATGCCATAAACAAGTGCCTCTATAATTAAATCTTCTTGGCTTTGTAAGGGGCTAAGTTGTTCTTCCATTCTAGAAAAATAAATATTAAATAAACAATGTATAGGACTTTAAGTATGATCCAAATATTCCTAATAAATTCTTTTTCAAATGTTGCAAGAAAGTTTCCAAGTATAAAAATTAGTGTACTTGCAGATAGGTAAATAAGTACAGCTGCATTAATATATAAAAACTCTCCGTTCCCCGATAATGAATTATTTAAATGAATGATAGAATATACTACAAGTGGAAAAGACGTTAAAAATACTTCTAAAAGGTTGAAACTAAAGAATAAATGAGGGGTAAATATATATTGAATAGAAAGTATTACAGCTATTATTATAGAAACATACTTAATTAACAATCGTTGAGATTGATCAAAAAATTCATAATAGAAAAGACTCAATAATATAAATTGTAAAATAAAATAGAAATGAGATATATATAAATTATCCCATTTATAAACAGTGAATATGCTCGTCAACAAAGTGATAATTAGACAAGAAAAAAGATAAATTTGGAAATAAAACAAAGCCATAATTCTTGGATGAGAATTATGGCTTAATGAAAATAATAATGTTACTACGAATAATGGAAGTAACTCTATATAATTCCAAATATAATCTAGTACAACCACTTTTAAAATAATTAATGATTTAATGGGCTGTCATCATCACAATTACTTGGGCATGGTTGGGTAAAATCATAAGCCCCGCTACCCGTAGGTGTCGTAAATGCAGATGCAATTGAATTTCTTTCTCCTTCTACAATATCAAAATGAATAATTTCACCATATCTATTGGTAATATAGCCTTTCCCATTAGGGTCTTTACGAACTTCGGTACCAACAATAACTAGCTTTTCACCAAAGCCAGCTTCTTTTACTTTTGCCTCATCAATAGCCATATATGCTC
>CAZPTJ010000066.1:0-14145 GCA_964589085.1 uncultured Flavobacteriaceae bacterium
GGTATATTTTGCAGCACTTTCAAGTTGTAATAGATTTTCTAATGCATAATCTGGGATCAATGGTAAAACAAAAAAGCCGAATCTTTAAAGAGCAACTCTAAAGATTCGGCTCCTAGATTATTGCACATAAGGCTTATACCAATAGACAGTTACCAGACGTATAAATGCAGCTCTATCTCCATCATTGTCATTTCCTTTTCCTTCATTTGCCAAAGCAATTACCTCATTTTTTGTAGTACCTTCAACATGTTTTGATTTTTGTAATTGCATTCCAAAAAAGGCTACTGCGGCTGCAAACTTAAAATCTACACTGGCATCTTTAACAATATTTGGCGCCACTACCGATACTTGCTGTTTTGTACGTTCACCAGGGTTCTTATATTCCAGATTAACAGTAAGCAGATTACCCGATGCATTTATCTTAGAAGGTTCTTGTACAATTTCATACAAAGCTGTTGCAGTATGGCCACTATTTATTTCCTCAGAAGTATCTTTTCCTCCTTTATAATTTTCATTGACCAATAGATTATTCCCATAACCAATCAATCGATATGATTTCACTAAATCTGGATTAAAAGTAACTTCTATTTTTGCATCTTTTGCAACGGTATAATTATATGCGGGTACATCTGTTTGGGGAAGTTCTTTTGCTTTTAAACCTACACGTACCAGTTTTGTTTTTGTATTCCAGGGAGAAGTTGCCACTTCCGTCTGAATTGCCACCGCTTCATCATCATTTGGAGTATCGTATTCAAAGTCAAAATGATTAATCATCTCTTCAATAACCACAGCATCATAAGGAATGTTTTGTCCCTTCTCTATCATTTGTTTTACTGTGGTATATCCAGTACTACTGACATTCATCGAAAAAGTAGAATACACCTCATCTTTTGTTGCCATAAAAGGCACCTCTGAAAGTGCTACATAATTTCTATCATCCTCGATACTGTAATTTCCCTTAGGCGTAGTAATAACAACACAACCGTTCTTTGCCAAATCACCAAATAATCGCTTGGCTTCACCACTCTCATAGGTGTTTTTATTTTCAATATCGATTGTACTCAAGTTTTCAACTATGGAATTATAATATGGATTTATCGCTTGACCGTCCACCACATATAATTTTCTTTTTCCAATTTTGGTCGCACCAGTATTCGTTTTAAGACGCATAACTACCGCACCACATTGCGCTTGTTCTCCAGAATTATAGTCATCATCACTATTTCTGGAGGCCGTTTTTGTAGTTATTAAAATAACCCCGTTACGCCCTTCAGATCCATAAAGTGTTGTTGCGGCGAGTCCCTTAAGTACACTTACACTTTCGACGTTATTTGGATCCAAATCCAATCCTCTACTAGAACCGTTATTATTTTGAAAAGCCCCGCCCAATGCATTGGTATCATTACTATAGGGTACGCCGTCAACAATAAATAAGGCCTGATTACTACCTCCAATGGAGGTATAATTTCTAATAATCGTATTTGTACCCGATCCTGCAATACCCGAGGTTTGGGTTATCTGTAAGCCCGCAGATTTTCCATTCAGAGCCCTGGTCAGATCCTGTTCCGGTTTTTGTGCCAGATCACTACCATCTATAACATCAATATCGTAACCCAGAGCTTTTTTCTCTCGAGTAATATTATGTGATGTTATTACAACTTCACTAAGTGTATTGTCCAAAACAAGCGTAATATTAATGAGACTTCGATTATTGATTTTAATTTCCTGAGTCTTATAATTAAGATACGAAAACACTAATATATCATCATCTGATGCTTCAATTTGATAGTTTCCGTCGATATCAGTTTCAGTTCCTATTGAGGTATTTTTAATGATAACCGCGGCCCCAGGTAATGGCCCTCCAGATTCTGTTTCATTTACCGTTCCTGTGATCGTTCGTTTTTGCGCTTGTACTGTAAGACACAATAAGAACATCGCTACTGCAAAAAGTCTTTTTGTTTCCATAGGTTTTGTTATTGTATTTATTTCTCAAACCTAAGGGAAGAATAGTCTATATAAAATAGAGAATTAGGGAACAGGTCTTATTATTGAGGGAACAGGATCGTTTTAGATGAAAGCTTTCGCGAAAGCTTTTCGAACCGTTTGATCTCGTTGTAATTTTCCATTTATTGTACGTTCGAATTTAGGAAGTGTACATATGGCTTTGGGTATTTCTAAAGCATTGAATTCTGATAGATCGTGATCTGTTTTAGAAAAGACAAAATCTTCTTCTTGCTCAACAAACAAAGTAAGTTTTTCTCCAAGGGCGTCATCTGGAATTCCAGCAACAAAAAAAGGATTGTCAATCATAGGAGCAAGTTTATTTTCCAATTGCTCTGGATGCAGTTTTACACCTCCACTATTAATGACATTATCTACTCGACCTAACCAGATAAACTTCTTATAGGTCAATAGTTCAACAATATCATTTGTAATCACCGGATCAACACTTACGTGAGGTGCTTTTACAATAAGGCAATTTCGGATATCTACTCCTACCGTTACTTTATTCAACACTTTAAAGGGAATCGGGAATTCTTTTTTTCGATTAGGGTTTATTCTTCGTGCCGCTATATGTGTTACTGTTTCTGTCATTCCGTAGGTTTCATAAACCTTGGTTTTGACATCTTGTAATCGATGCTGTAGATTAATACTTATCGCACCTCCGCCAACAATTAATTTTTTAAGTAAATGTAATCTTCCCAAAGAGTTATCCAATTGAAATGGCGTCATAGCAGAAAAATCATATCTGCGATATACATTATCTAGGGGATTGGATTTAGGTTGTGTCATATCCAAATGCCATCCTAAAACCATAGCTCTTACCAACATCATCTTTCCAGCAATAAAATGAGCAGGGAGACATAACAACGCTGTTGTTTTTTCAGGCAATTTGAAGTGCTTGGCGGTCGCCTTGGCACTATTTACCATATGCACTTTCTTAATCTTGATGACTTTTGGATCTCCCGTTGATCCTGAAGTATGAACCTTAATATTTTTCTTATCGTTTAACCATTCCAGAATAAAACCACCCACAGCTTCTTCATACGGTTCTCCTTCTTCCACAAAGTTTTGCACCAATTTTGTTAACGACTCTATAGTATAGCTACTACCGTTAAGCTTAAATTCAGGATGTACACGTACAAAACGATGTTGTGTTGTCATATGGTCCCAATATGGAATTACTACATAAACTTAAGGTTATCCTTATATGATGAAATTGATAAATCAAAAAGATTACTATTCTTCAATTATTTCATCCTCTCTATGTATAGGAACGCTAATCTTACCAAAAAGTTTTTCTTTCCAACCGGACCATTTATACTTCTTAGCAAGAATCAATAAAAAAATAGGATATACGATAAGTACCGGTAAAATAATTCCCAGTGAACTACTTTCTTCAGAAGTTGAAACGTAAAGTGCATCTGTTTGTAAAGCCGCATATTCCATAGTCACAAGAGTAGCGGCTAAAAAGTTATTCCCAAAATGAAATCCTAGAGCCAGCTCCAGACCTTCATCCATTAAGGTCATGATACCCAATAACAAACCAGTTCCTATATAAAAGATCATAATAATAGGGCCTAACTCTGCAACTTCTGGATTTGCCCAATGGAAAATCCCAAACATCACTGAAGTTAAGAGTAAAGGAAACCATCTATTCTTAGCAAGAATACCTACTTGTTGCATAAGGTATCCTCTAAATAAATATTCTTCCAACCCAATTTGAAAAGGGAAGAAGATTAAACTTACAAGAAGTAAAATAGTAAAATTAAATGCATCAAACTGCAATACATAATCTTCCGGCGCGAGAGCATATGAAATACCGAAACTCCCTACCGTAAAAATAAAAACTAATAAAAAACTAAATCCTACCCGCTTAAAATCTACTTTACTTCGTGAGGTCGTTAGGCTCAAAATACTTCTTCGATGTAATGCCCAAACTAAAAGAAAAAGTAATCCCAGTATGGGTATAAATATGGCTAAATTCATTGCCAGAAATACATTTTTTGGAAAAATCTCAAGCATTTTCTGTGTTTCCGCAGCGACATCAATATCATCAAGGAACAAAAAGAAAATTAGGTTTACAATAAATAAACCGGTACATAAAAAGGTGGTTACTATAAATTTCCATACTTCATTTTCTCCTTTAAAGGCCTGTTCTATATACATAATCTCTATTTAAAATTCCACTTTGTTTTTGTGCTATACTTCAATACCCCTTCTGTTACTTCAAGAGGTGCAACTATATTATTGGTAAATAAACTTCCAGTGCCCAGACCCTGATGACCTTCTGATCTTAAACTATATGTCCATTGTGCAATGGCATTAAGTCCTACATTACTTTCCAATGCAGACGTTATCCACCACCCTATCCCTAAGGTTTCTGCTAGAGCAATCCACTCTTCACTTCCTTTAAAACCTCCGACCAAACTTGGTTTAAGAATAATAAATTGCGGCTGAATCGTTTGTAGCATTGCGGCCTTATTTGTTACACTGGTAATTCCAATTAATTCTTCATCAAGCGCTATAGGAACATAGGCCTTACGGCATAGATCAAGCATTGCTTTAGCTTGTCCTGCTTTTATAGGTTGTTCTATAGAATGTATATCTAATTCGGCTAAACGGGGCAAAACCTCCTGAGCTTCCTTAGGAGAAAAAGCGCCATTAGCATCTACTCTTAATATAATGTTGTCCTTGTCAAAACGCTGACGAATTGCTCGGAGCAGTGCTAGTTCTTCTTCAATAGCTATCGCCCCTATTTTCATTTTAATACAATTGAATCCTAGCGCCAATTTTTCGTCAATCTGATCATGCATAAACTGCGTATCTCCCATCCAGATAAGTCCATTAATTGGAATAGTTGCTTTGCCCTGAGTAAACTTTGAAGGAAAGAGTTCAAAAGGAGTCTTTGCATGTAACGATCTCAAAGCCATTTCAACACCAAATTGAATACTGGGATATGCATTCAATTCTTCTATAATCCAATCAATATCTTTATCTATATGCCTACATACCCATTGCAGTTTTTGTTCATAATCTGGGACATCGTCCATACTTAACCCTCTGAATACGGCACATTCTCCTATTCCAATTTTATCTCCATCTCTAACCCTAAGAAACCAAGTTTCTTTCGTTTTTAAAATACCACGTGAAGTGCCACCTGGTCGTTTAAAATTGAGAATATGCTGTGAATAACTCGCTGTCACAAAAAATCAATTAAAAGCTATTAAAATAAAAATAAGGGATAATACAAAAGTTGTCAGTGCTACTTTTTTCAATTCAGGATCTAAAGCTGCTGGTTCTTTAGTTCGTATGACCTTCTTAATATGAATAACTAAAGGAATAAAAATAAGTAATGACATATAGTAGATTCCTTTGGCTTGTGTCAATTGTAAATAGCCCGCCCAAGCTAATAATGCTATCATCAACAGTCCATAATGATATTGTTTTGATTTAGTAGCTCCGAGAATGACAGCTAGTGTACGCTTGCCCACTTTCTGATCTGTAAGACGGTCTCTCATATTATTGAGATGTAATACAGCAACCGATAATAAACCTATAGAAACTGCTGGCAAAAAATGTAGTAACGTTAATTTTTGCGCATACAAAAAATATGATCCCAATACACCTACCAAACCAAAAAATATAAATACAAAGACATCGCCCAAACCACGATAGCCATATGCACTTTTTCCTACTGTATATTTTATTGCTGCTCCAATGGCGGCAAGACCTAAGAAAAAGAATATCAGTGATAGTATGAAATGAGCACTCCCAAAAGCTGTATAAATGAGACAAATGGCTACTATCAGTGTAAATAGTGCCATAAACCACATCCCTCTTTTAAGATCTGCAGGACTTAAGAGTCCACTTTGTAAAGCGCGAGCTGGTCCTATACGGTCTTCATTATCTGTACCTTTAACACCATCACCATAATCGTTGGCAAAATTGGATAAAATCTGAAAGCCTAAGGTTGTGATTAGTGCCAGTATAAAAATAGTCCAGTTAAAGAAATCGTCTCTCAGCGCCATTCCCGTACCCATAAGTATACCAGAAATAGAAAGTGGTAAAGTACGCAGACGCGCTGCAAGTAACCAGGATTTTAATGTAGGCATTGCAATTTTATTTATGAAGTCATTCAAGTTTCTATAATTGGCTAAAAAATTATCGTTTTAATCTCTTATTTTGCCTTTTTCTTACTCCATAGCAATGCTATGCAGTTCAAAAATGTCTTCATCAGAAACCAAAACAATCAATTTTCGCTTCAACTCAAAAACTTGAATGACTTCAGTTCAAAAATACGCTTTCCATTGTTCACAATGAAAAAAACAAGCATTTCATAACATTTTAGTAGATTCGTTCTACTAACAATCAACTCATGAGAAATCCAGTAACGCACTATCTAATTATACTTTTATTTGTCTTTGCAGGATGTAATACTCAACATAAGGACACTAAGGTTATTCCTGAGAAGAAGGAACAAATCGATATTAAAAAAGCACCTTTTGTCTGGGAAGGGGCTAATGTATATTTCCTATTGACAGATCGTTTTAATAATGGAGATCCAAACAATGATATCAATTTTAATCGGACCGAAGAGACAGCCGTACTTCGAGGATTTAAAGGTGGAGATCTTGCAGGTATCACACAAAAAATTGAGGCAGGTTATTTTTCAGATTTAGGGATTAATGCCATTTGGTTCACCCCCGTTGTTGAACAGGTTCATGGAAGTGTAGATGAGGGTACAGGATTAACTTATGGGTTCCATGGATACTGGACAAAAGACTGGACACAACTCGATCCCAACTTTGGAACAATGAAGGAGCTTAAAAAGCTTGTTGAGACTGCACATAATAACGATATCAGAATTATTATGGATGTGGTTTTAAATCATCACGGTCCGGTTACAGCACAGGATCCGTTCTGGGGAACAGATTGGGCACGTCAGGCACCCGCTTGTAATTTTCAAGACTATGACGGCACAACCGCTTGCACGCTTGTAAAGAATTTACCAGATATTTTAAGTGAAAGCACTACCGAAGTAGAATTACCAGAAGTCCTTGTCACCAAATGGAAAAAAGAAGGTCGTTATGATCAGGAAATAGAAGAGCTCAATACTTTTTTTGCAACAAATGCACTTAAAAAAACACCCCGCAATTATATTGTCAAATGGCTTACCGATTACATCAGAGAACTTGGGATTGATGGGTATCGCGTGGACACGACAAAACATGTTGAAGAAGAGGCCTGGGTCGTTTTACGCAATGAAGCAGATAAGGCATTTGCACAATGGAAATCTAACAATGTGGACAAAGTACTTGATGACAATGCATTTTTTATGTTTGGAGAAGTTTATAATTATAGTGTAAATAGCGGTCGAGTATTTGATTTTGGAGATCGAAAGGTTGATTACTTTGCCCATGGTTTTGACAATCTTATCAATTTTCAATTTAAGTACGATGCTTTAGGAGATTACGAAAGCATTTTTGCAAAATATGACAGTTTAAGTCATACTGCTTTTAAAGGGAAAAGCTTTATGAATTATGCTACTTCTCACGATGATGGAAGCCCATTTGATAAGGATCGGACCAACCCTATAGAAACGGGCACAAAGTTATTATTAACTCCTGGCTTATCGCAAGTGTATTATGGCGATGAAAGTGCAAGAGATCTAACGATCAAAGGAGCTCAAGGTGATGCTACTTTACGTAGTTTTATGAATTGGTCAGAGCATACAAAGCCCGAAACGGCTACAGTTTTAGAGCACTGGAAAAAAATAGGGAAATTCAGAGGCACTCATCCGGCTATCGGTGCAGGTCGACATCAAATGTTATCCGAATCTCCATATATATTCGGTCGTACATATCAAAAGGATGATTATATAGATCAGGTTATTATTGGTCTCGATTTACCTATAGGTATTAAAGAAGTAACGGTTGGTGATGCTTTCGCGAAAGCTGAAACACTTACCGATGCCTATTCCGGTCAGGAAATTCCTGTTATCAACGGAAAAGTAACTATAGATTCTCCATATACGATCGTACTACTAGAGGATTGATTATTGAATTTCTTGTATAAAAGATGCAATTACCTCTTCCATTCCTAGAGTTAATGCTGGATCTTTAATTACATTATTTTCAACATCAAAATTTTCATAAAATGAAGCGAAACTAAAACTCTCGACAACCACTCCTCCGTATCTAGGAAAAGAATTTTTAACATAATCCAAAGCCCCTGCAGCACCTCTCCCACCTGGAGATGTACTCATCAACAGCATTTTTTTATCGGCAAAAAAACTACGATCTACACGAGAAAGCCAATCTAGTATATTTTTAAAAAAAGCAGATAGCCCTCCATTATGCTCATTGACAGAGATAACTAAACCATCACTGGCAGTAATTTCATTTTTAAGTTCTTGTATGGCTACAGGAAACCCCTCATTCTTCTCAATATCCTCACTATACATCGGTATTTTATAATCCGAAAGTTCAAGTGTTTTTGTATTGACATTCTCCAGTTTGGATACTACATAATCGACCAGTCTTTTATTAATAGAAGTACTACTATTACTACCGGCAAAAGCCAAAACTTTTTTCATATGATGAGAATTAAGATTGTTTTAAATTACAAAAAACCTGCTAATGTTTAAAGCACTAGCAGGTTGTAAAAAATTATATAATGATGATCTACTTAATCATATCGTAAGAGCGCTTGATAAAATCTGTAAGTGCTTCTCCTTTCAATAAATTCTGAGAAAGTTTAGCCAGATCCATGGATTGTTTAATCAATCGTTCTTTTTTCTTACTTGTTTTTGTTTCCAGTATTTGATTTACAAGTTCGTGATTACTATTGACCACTAGATTAAACATATCTGGCATATTACCCATACCAAACATACCTCCACCTCCACCAGTCTGTTGCATTTCTTTCATTCTACGCATAAATTCTGGTTGCGTAATCATAAAAGGAGCAGCGTTGCTATCCATAGCTTCTACTTGCACTGTATATGAAGTGTCTCCTATCGTATCAGTAACAAGTGTTTTAAGTGCTTCCTTTTGTTCATCACTCAATTTACTAATTTGAGTATCGTCTTTTTTAATGAGATTATCAATATGATCTCCATCAACACGGGTAAAGCTTATGTTTTCTTTACTTGTCTCCAGTTTTTGAATCAAATGACTTACAATAGGGGAATCTAATAGTAATACTTCATATCCCTTTTCTTTCGCCGCTTGAATATAACTGTGTTGCGCATCTTTATCATTAGCATAAAGAATGATCATTTTATCATCCTTATCGGTTTGTGTATCCTTGATTTTTGTCTCAAGTTCTTCCCAGGTCAAAAAGGTATTATCTACCGTTGGGTATAGAGCAAAAGCATCCGCCTTTTCAAAGAACTTATCTTCAGACAACATACCATATTCAATAACCACTTTGATATCGTTCCATTTTTTCTCAAAATCTTCACGACTGTTATTAAACAAAGATTTTAGTTTATCTGCGACTTTACGAGTTATGTAACCCGAAATCTTCTTTACGGCACCATCGGCTTGCAAATAACTACGTGATACATTTAAAGGAATATCTGGAGAATCTATCACTCCTCTTAACATCGTTAAGAATTCAGGAACGATACCTTCTACATTATCCGTAACAAAGACTTGATTTTGGTATAACTGAATTCGATCTTTCTGCATATTCATATCCTGACCCAATTTTGGGAAATACAAAATACCAGTCAGATTAAAAGGATGATCTACATTAAGGTGAATACTAAAGAGCGGTTCTTCAAACTGCATCGGGTACAGCTCACGATAAAAGCCTTTATAATCCTCATCTTTTAGGTCTGACGGTTGTTTTGTCCAGGCTGGTTCAGGATTATTGATAATATCATCAACCTCTTGTGTTGGTGCTGGATCATCTTCCTTTGCATCTTCCGGCTTAGGTAGTGTTTCTGTACGCATTCCAAACTTTATAGGAATAGGCATGAATTTATTGTACTTGGTCAGTAGTTCTCGTATACGAGCATCTTCAAGAAATTCTGTACTATCTTCGGCAATATGCAGGATAATCTCAGTTCCCCGTTCTGTTTTATCACTTTCTTCTAGTGTAAATTCTGGTGAACCATCACAAGACCAATGTGCTCCTGCTTCTTCTTTATACGATTTGGTAATGATCTCTACTTTATCTGCTACCATAAAAGCAGAATAAAAACCAAGACCAAAATGACCTATAATTCCTGCTTCATTTGAAGAATCTTCATACTTATTCAAAAATTCTTCAGCTCCTGAAAAAGCAACTTCATTAATGTATTTTTCAACCTCCTCTTTGGTCATTCCCAATCCTTGATCAATAATATGAAGCTTCTTTGCTTCCTTATCGATCTTAATTTCTATCCGAGGTGCTCCATATTCAACTTTTGCCTCACCGATACTGGTAAGATGTTTTAGTTTGAGTGTTGCATCTGTAGCATTTGAGATCAATTCTCGAAGGAAGATCTCATGATCGCTATACAAGAACTTTTTTATAAGTGGAAATATGTTTTCTACAGCTACATTTATTTTACCTGTTGCCATGATGGAATACTTTTCTTTAAAAGATTAATAATTTTTGGTTACGTATGGAAAGTCAAAAAAAATACCAACTTGTATTTAATGACAAACTGGCATTAAATTTTCAATTAATATGAAATAACTTTAACAGACAATTCTGTCTAATGAATAAATTAAATAACTGACCGTTATTATCTTTACGGAAACAATACATAATCAAAATGGCAAAGTCTTCAACCGCAAAAGCCACAACAGCTACAGATTTATTTTCTAAATACATGAATTATGTCCTGGAAAATGAACAAGAACCCATTTCTATCTTTAAATTTTGTAAATCTGAAAACATTAGTGAGGCAGATTTTTACACACATTTTGGGTCCTTCGATGGATTAAAAGAGCAAATCTGGGTTGCATTTTTTGATCAGACCCATAACCTACTGGAAAAGGATGAACATTTCTCATCATATCCTAATAAAGAAAAGATGCTTTCTTTATTTTTTACTTTATTTGAAGTGTTTACTGCAAATCGCAGTTATATTCTCTTCACTTTAAAAACGCAAGAATATTCTTTAAAACATTTAAAGCAGCTCTCAGGATTAAGACATAAAATAAGACATTTTGCAAATGATCTTATAACCGTTTCGAATGAGGAAAAAACATATCGATTGACGAAGAAGCCAGTTCAACTATTTTCTGAAGGTGCCTGGGTCCAATTTTTATTTCTACTTAAGTACTGGATGAATGATAATTCTGCTGGTTTTGAAAAGACTGACATGGCTATAGAAAAATCGGTTAAGGTCATCTTTGATGTTTTTGAAAATACACCATTGGACAGTATTATAGATTTTGGCAAATTTTTAATTCAGGAAAATTTTGCTTTCGCGAAAGCAAAATAAATGACAACACTATTCTATTGAAAACTATAGACAGAATACCTACAAATAAGCTACAACGTGCTTCCAAACTAGTTCAAACAGGAGTTAAAGTGGGAGCCAATTATGTAAAATATTATGGTGAAAAAGTGATTAACCCTTCACTCACCAAGGATAAACTGAATGAAACGAATGCTGAGGATATATATGATGGCTTAAAGCGTTTAAAAGGTAGCGCCTTAAAAGTAGCGCAAATGTTGAGCATGGAGAAGAACATCATGCCTCAGGCCTATGTGGAGAAGTTTTCTTTGTCCCAATTTTCCGTACCTCCTTTATCTGCTCCTTTAGTACGCAAAACATTTAAAAAATATTTGGATAAATATCCGGAAGAACTCTATGATACGTTTGCTACTCAAAGTATTAATGCCGCTAGTATTGGTCAGGTTCACAAAGCGACACTTAATGGAAAAACTCTTGCTGTGAAAATTCAATATCCAGGAGTCGCAGATAGTATCAGTAGTGATTTAGCTATTGTGAAGCCTATTGCCTCACGCATGTTTAATCTCCAAGGTAAAGGAAAGGAAAAGTATTTTAAAGAGATTGAAGAAAAACTTCTGGAAGAAACAGATTATGTATTAGAACTAGATCAAAGCATTGCAATATCTAGTGCTTGTGCGCCTATTGAAAACCTGATATTTCCCAAATATTATGAAGCATTATCCAGCAAACGTATACTTACTATGGACTGGATGGAAGGTGAACACCTAAGTGAGTTTGTTGCTCATAATAAGGATCAAGCTATCGCCGATAAACTTGGTCAGACATTATGGGATTTTTATATGTATCAAATGCACGTACTTAAAAAAGTCCATGCAGACCCTCATCCTGGAAATTTTCTGGTTGCTAATGATGGTCAGGATTTGGTAGCTATAGATTTTGGTTGTGTAAAGCAAGTCCCAGAGGCTTTTTATATTCCTTATTTTGAGCTCATTGAACCGGATAATATTAATAACCCGACTTTCTTTCGTAAAAAACTGTATGAATTAGAAATTTTGCGAGAAGATGATACCCTTGAAGCAGTTGAATTTTTTTCTGCGCTTTTTCATGAGATGCTCAGTGTTTTCACACAACCATATCACAAAGAAACTTTTGACTTTAAAGATCCTACATTCTTTGATCAAATTGCGGCGTTAAGTGATAAGTATAGTAAAGATTCAGAAATACGTAAAATGAATGGTAATCGGGGAAGTAAACATTTCCTGTATCTTAATCGTACTTTTTTTGGACTTTATAGCTTAATGCACGATTTAGGCTCCTTTATCAAAATAGATAATTTTAAAAACTATATAGAATAGTCCTTTTCCTAATGAAGGATATAGTTTTCAATTCAATCTTTACAATTATTATTTAGAGTAAACCTTCTGATAGGTTATTCCCCTATTTTAATTGTTTCCTTGATCTCTCAATTATTATGCGCGCATACTAAACGGAAGCTATGAACTTCCTAAAGCATGTGGAAACCTATATATTTGTGAGTCATGCTTTATACTATGTTAGCACGCTGTTTTAGCTAGTATACGTACATCGAGTAATAATCATACAACTATTACTCATTAAAATATTTAAGATTTTTAATATGTATAATTCTCGAATTGCTGGATTAGGCAAATACGTTCCCGAAAATGTAGTCACAAATGAAGATCTATCTGGTCTTATGGATACCAATGATGCCTGGATTCAGGAACGTACAGGAATCAAAGAACGCCGTCATATCAAAAAAGGTGATGGTAACTCTACAGCAAAAATGGGGGTAAAAGCCGCCGAGATTGCTATAGAACGGGCGGGTCTTCAATCGAAAGATATTGATATGATCGTTTTTGCCACACTAAGTCCTGATTACTATTTCCCGGGATGTGGGGTTCAAGTACAGCATTTGATGGGTATGGAAACGATTCCAGCGCTGGATGTACGCAACCAGTGTAGTGGTTTTGTATATGCATTAGCAACAGCAGATCAGTTTATCAAAACAGGAATGTATCGCAATGTATTAATCATTGGGTCGGAGAATCATAGTGGTGGTTTAGATATGTCTACACGTGGCCGTTCTGTATCTGTGATTTTTGGTGATGGTGCTGGTGCAGCTGTTCTAACTCGTGAAGAAGATACTACTAAAGGAGTATTGTCATCACATCTACACAGTCAAGGTGAACATGCTCTTGAACTATCTCTTGAGGGACCAAGTACAGAACATTGGGTGCCCGAAATTATCGAAGAAAATCCACAAGAAAATATTCCATATTACCCATATATGAATGGGCAATTTGTTTTTAAAAATGCTGTAGTACGTTTTTCTGAAGTTATTATGGAAGGGCTTAGTCAAAATAATTTAGGCCCAGAACACATTGATATGCTTATTCCACATCAAGCCAATTTACGCATCTCTCAATTTGTGCAAAAAAGGTTTGGTTTACGAGATGATCAAGTCTATAACAATATCCAACGTTATGGAAACACTACTGCTGCTTCTATACCGATTGCCTTAACAGAAGCCTGGGAAGATGGGAAAATTAAAGAAGGAGATACCATTGTTCTTGCGGCTTTCGGTAGTGGTTTTACCTGGGCCAGTTCGATTATAAAATGGTAAAACAAGAATTTTAAAAAGATAAAAAAACCACCCAATTGGGTGGTTTTTTGTTTAGTATTTATATGTTATTATATCA
>CAZPTJ010000067.1:0-14083 GCA_964589085.1 uncultured Flavobacteriaceae bacterium
TGGATGATGAAAAAGTTGTTTTTATGAGTGCTTCTAAATCCTATGGAGAAGATCCGAATCTGGACAAATTCAAGTTAATACAACAAGGTGCGGCCATTACTAAAGGAAACCTTTTCCAATGGTTTGCCCGTTTTGTGGAGATTAAGGAATAATAACTTGAAAGATGTAAAGGAATTAAAATTAAAAGGAGCAGTATTTACTGCTCCTTTTAAGTATACGGTATGTCCTATAATTAACAGTTACAATCACATCCAGGAGGATATAGCCCTGTATTGATACCACATACTATGGCTGCATAATCTGGGCAAACTACCCAACAACTTGGTACGGGGCAACCTCCATTAATTTGTTTTTTTTGTTTTTTTGTTAGTGAATGTACCGTTTTTAAATTTGAAATTGATTTTAACATAATTGTTGATTTTAAATTATTTTCCCTTTAATCCATTGAATTTAAGAAATTTAAAATCAGTTTATTTTGTTTTAATGTTAAATATTTAATTTTAACACACTTAAGGTCAATTAGAATAAATATTTACAAAAAGAGAAACCCTAAATCTGACCTATATCTATAAGGGGCAGATTACTAGAAGTTAAACTTCCAAGAAAAATTATGGATACGTTTTTGATTGAAAAATAATATGATATTATTTATTCATAGCGCAAAGATTCCACGGGATCTAATTTTGCTGCTTTTAAAGCTGGGAATAGACCCGAAATAATTGCAACAAAGAAGGTAATTAAAGTAGCCGCAATTACAGCATTCCAAGGCATAGCAAAACTAAAATTGAGAAATGTTGAAATGAGTATTGTAATTCCTAAGCCTAATAAAATACCTAATACCCCACCTATTTGTCCAACGATAATCGCTTCATATAGGAACTGAAAGGCTATCGTAGATTTTTTAGCACCTAAAGCTTTACGAACTCCAATTTCACGTGTTCGTTCCGTTACTGAAACCAGCATAATGTTAAGTAATGCAATGCAGGAACCGAATATGGTCAAGATACTGATGAACCAGGCACCTATATTTAATGCTTTGGTATCTTCTAAAATATCTTCAAGCAGATCATCACTACGTTCTAATCCAAAATTATTTTTTTCGATAGGGGATAGACCTCTTACATTTCTAAAGGCTAAAATGGCTTGATCCTGGGCGGTATCCATATATTGTGCATCGCCTACCTTAACACTAAGCTCATAATTGATATTGGGTTGTGTAAAAATAGTACGTGCTGTTTGTATAGGAACAAATACTCGTAAATCGGTACGACTTCCAAATGTTGATCCTTTTTCTTCCAATATACCAATGACTTTAAAGCGATTTCCGCGAACGCTTATGGTTTTACCTATGGGATTATCATTTTTAAAGATATTCTTTCTAAAATCGCTTCCTATGATGCAGGACTTGGTATTATTACTAATATCAGAAGGTGTGAAATCACGTCCGTCATCCAGTTTTAAACCAGAATTAGCCAGATAGTTTTCATTAACACCTAGAACTTGTACCTCTGGATCTGTTTTTTCATTTTCAAATTTAACCTCCGCTCTTGCTGTTCCTGTAAAGGCTATAGCCGTTTGCGCTGATGGATAGGAAAATTCGTCTATAAATTCCTTTACCTGACGGTAGGAGATCGGTGGATTAACTTTACGGCGTTCACGCCTGTTCTGGATGTTAAAATCAAAACGTTGTATGCTAAAGGTATTTGCTCCCAGATCAGCAAAATTCTCTGAAAGACTTCCTTGCAAAGCCCCAATAAGTCCAAGTATACCTACCAATGCCATGATACCAAAAGCGATGATAAGAACCGTGATAATTGTTCGTAATAATTGACTTTTAATACTGTCAAAAGCAATTCTTAGGTTTTCACGAAATAAACTAAGCATAGGAGGTTGGTTACGTTATTTATTTGAATTCTATTGTGTCGTTTTACTGATCCAATTTGCAATAATTTTCAAAGCCTTAGGCGAAAAAGTTTCCTCGATGGTTGCATATTCCGAAGGATTTCCAGTTTCTGTAGTTTGAAAAAGATGGTTCAAATTAGGAATTTCTACAATGGTTACACTGTTATTTTTGCCTTTTTTAAGAGCTGCTTCAATGTTTCCGAGATTTTGTTTTGGAGGGACCTGTAGATCTAGGGAACCATTAATAGCCAGAACTGGACAACTTACCTTTTGTAAGGTTGGTCTGGGGTCTGTTTTAATAAGATATTGAAACCAGTCTGTAGTTACCGTATTAATTTGTTGTGTAATGGCCTCATCAATGGTCATACCATCAGGAACAAGATCTGGGTTTTCTGCCAACGCCTCTTTTAGATAGTTGGTGATCTCTTCTTTAATTTTTGGTGTGTCACCATAATATGTTTTTACAATACCATAGATATTTTCTGCACCCACACGATTTCTACGCAATACATCTTCTGATAAACCTTGAGCTTTCCCGATCAAATATCCCTGTTCTGTTAGGAGTTCATCTCCTGGTTGCCCAACGCCTGCCAATAATGCAATAAAAGCAACTTCTTTGTTTTGAGCAGCAACCATAGGCGCAATAAGTCCACCTTCACTATGTCCTGCAAATCCAATTTTGGTAGCGTCTATACGTGAATGGGTCTTTAAGAAATCAAATGCCGCTTGTGCATCTGTAGCAAAATCGGCACTAGTGGCACCTTGGAAAGTCCCTGCAGACTGTGCTGTGCCTCGATCGTCATAACGTAAAACAGCAATACCTCTACGACTGAGATAATCGGCAAGCACCAGGAAGGGTTTATGATCCAATAATTCCTCATTACGATCCTGAGGGCCTGAACCTGAAATTAAGATAACCGCAGGCGATGTATTGCCTTTATTTTCCGGTAAAGTAAGAGTTCCCGCCAGTTTGATATCTGCGCTTGTATTTTTAAAAGTAACCTCTTCTGAAGTATAAGGAAAAGGACCTTTTGGTTCCTGAGGACGATTTGGGATTACAACTTTAGCTTCTCCTTTGGTTAATACTAAAGGGAAAGAAAGACCGCCTTGAGAGAAGGTACCTTCAAGATCGCCCTTTGTATCCAATATACCTTCATAAGAAGCTCCCAATTGAGCAACTATAAAGGTTAATGTGCCGTCTGTATATGCTACGGCGCTGGCCTTAAGATCAAAGGCTCCCTGCTTAGGGCTATCCAGACTACCTTGATACCCGGTATCATTGTGTTGTATATGAAAAACCAGCGGGAGTTCCTGGCCTCCTGCTTTAAGAATGGAATTCCAATCACCGGTAATTTCCTGAGTAAGGCCTACCGTTCCAAAACAAACTACTAAAACAACAAGAATAAGTTTTTTCATCATATAGTTTTTAATTGTTGTTTGTGATAAGACTATCGACCTCCAAAAAAGTTACCAATTCGTTTAAATTATTTCGTGTACCCTCCCATTTTTTAGGATATTTGCAATCGCACAGAGGGCGCAGTCGTATAGCTTTTAGCACTTAGTTCGTAGAAATGTCTACAAACTAAGTGCTAAAGGTTACCGTCTAAATTACTAAAAACTAAAAAATGGCTCAGAAACCATCGATACCTAAAGGAACCCGTGATTTTTCACCTATGGAGGTGGCAAAACGCACGTATATTATGAATACGATACGTTCCTGTTTTCAGCATTCTGGTTTTCAGCCTATAGAAACGCCTAGCTTTGAGAAGAGCAGTACCCTTATGGGGAAGTATGGAGAAGAAGGCGATCGACTAATTTTTAAGATTTTAAATAGTGGTGATTATTTAAATAAAGTGTCTGATGATGCTTTAGCAAAAGCTAATTCTTTAGGACTAACACCACAAATCTCTGAAAAAGCTTTACGCTATGATTTAACGGTACCTTTTGCGCGTTATGTAGTGCAGCACCAAAATGATATTGTTTTTCCCTTTAAACGGTATCAAATCCAACCGGTATGGCGGGCAGATCGACCACAGAAAGGACGTTTTAGAGAGTTTTTTCAATGTGATGCTGATGTTGTAGGGAGTACTTCCTTATGGCAGGAAGTAGAATTTGTACAATTGTATGATGCCGTTTTTACAGCCTTGAACCTGGATGGGGTTACGATTAAGATGAACAATCGTAAGATGCTTTCTGGGATCGCCGAAGTCATAGGTGCGAGTGAGCAACTTATTGACTTTACCGTTGCGCTTGATAAACTGGATAAAATAGGGGAGGATGGTGTTGTTAAGGAAATGCTGGCCAAAGGGATTACACAAGACGCTATCGATCGAGTAGCACCTTTATTTGGCTTGTCTGGATCTTTTGGTGAGCAATTAGCCGTATTAGAAACCTTACTGGCTCCTTCACAAACAGGAAGTCAGGGAATTGCTGAATTACGATTTATCCAAAAAGCGATAGATCAATTGGGTTTACAAACGGCTCATTTACAACTTGATGTAACACTAGCTCGTGGATTAAACTATTATACAGGTGCTATTTTTGAAGTTGCGGCACCCGAAGGTGTCAGGATGGGAAGTATCGGTGGTGGAGGTCGTTATGATGACCTTACCGGTATTTTTGGTTTAAAGGATATCAGTGGGGTGGGAATTTCTTTTGGATTGGATCGTATCTATCTGGTATTAGAGCAGCTTAACCTGTTTCCAGAGACGACTACTAAAGGGGTGGAAGTTTTATTTATCAATTTTGGTGAAGATGAAGCTCTATATGCAATGCAGGCAATCAACCGCTTACGCGAAAAAGGAATCAGTGCCGAACTTTATCCAGATGCGGCTAAAATGAAGAAACAAATGGTCTATGCGAATCGTAGGGAGATTCCCTATGTCGTATTTACTGGTGGTCAGGAAGTAGCAAATGGCACCTATACATTAAAAAATATGGATAAGGGAACTCAGGAAACTTTATCTCTAGATGCCATGATTAATCATATAGCCAATTAAGTGTTTGACGCACAGCAATTTTCAAAAGATTTAAAGATATTTCGTTATGCGTTTTCACATGACGAACCCATGGATTCCTCAAAGATTCAAGATTACCTTCAGAAACTTGACAGTTATGATATTACAGAATTAGATACAGATGTTCAAAAACTCGCTTTTTGGCTTAATGTTTATAATGGATTGACTAATTATGCTATTATTCTTTTTGAGATTAAGGATTCTATGAAGGAGCTGCCTGATCTATTTAAACGTCGTTTTTTTCGCGTAAGCGGTATTGACTTTTCACTGGATGATATCGAACATGGAATATTGCGTCGCAATGCACGAGCACATTTACCAGTAGACGATATACGTTTGCATCATCAGGTTGAACAACTGGATTACCGTATCCATTTTGCTCTGAATTGTGGTGCACATTCTTGTCCGGCAATTGCCTATTATACGATTGAAGGGTTAGAGCGGGAGTTGCAGGATGCTACATTTTCTTTTGTAACACAGGAGTTTACGGTGGATACCATAAAAAAAACCATTGATTGTTCTTCCTTGTTTGAATGGTATAGAGCAGATTTTGGAAAGGACTTTCTCAATGATGCTCGTTATACGGAGTATGAGGTCGTATTAAAACCTTATGACTGGTCCGTTTGATCGGCTTCAAAGGATAATCCAATCAATTCCCTAACAATATCCAGCATTTCAATCAATTCCAAACTATGATCATGGGTCATATACGGATTTTGCGTTTTTCCCTTTCTCAAACAATCATTAATGGAGATAATTTCATGATAATATCCAAAACCTTCAAAATCTGGTTCGAAAACCTGTGGTTCTTCCCCATAAACGGTGACTGTGAGTTTACGAGTATAATGAAAGGGTTTTTGTAAATGTATAATCCCTTTGGAGCCATAAATTCTGGCTTCTGTAGGAGTGGCGTGCTCAATAGACGAACTCAATGATGCTGTTTCCTTGTTTTTAAAATCCATAAGCATAGAACAGGTGGTGTCAATCCCTTCAAGAGTTATCGTAGCATTTGCACTTATTTTTTTAGGCCGTCCAAGTAATAATAGACTAAGATATATCGTATAAATACCAATATCCAGAAGCGAACCTCCACCGAGTTTATTTTGAAACAAGCGTGCTTTTATTTCGGGGGAACTGGCAGTTCCAAAATCGGCTTGAATAAAATTTAAGGTTCCTATCGTTCCAGATGATATTAATGCTAATAATTGTGTTGTAGCGGGTAAAAATCGAGACCACATCCCTTCCATTAAAAAGAGCTTGCGCTGTTGTGCTTCTGCGATCATTTGTCTCACCTGAAGTGCGTTGAGTGCAAATGGTTTTTCACAAAGCACGGCCTTTCCAGCTTTTAAACACTGCATAGTGTGTTCAAAATGAAGGTTGTTTGTCGTTGCCACATATACAATATCGATCTTAGGATCTTCTAAAAGATCGGCATAGCTGTCATAATAAAAATACGCTTGATATTTTTCTGCAAATTGCTTTGCCTTAAGTGGATCACGAGAAGCAACACCATGGAGATGCGCATCTTCAGCCAGTTGAATATCATGAGCAAATTTGTGAGCAATATTTCCCAAACCGATGATTCCCCAACCTATACTTTTGTCCATATTGTAATATGTAAGACTTAAAAATAAGGCATTAAAAAATAAAAGCACTGTTCATAATTCATAAACAGTGCTTTCGGGATATAAATGGGTTAGTTAGTTATATTCTAAAAAAATCTTTCTTAAGACAAATTTATAATAATCAATGATTAATTTATACCGTGTTTTGCCCCTTTTTGCAGGGAGATGTTTATACCTATGGTTACTATTTGTATAATACTTCTGTCCAATTTAGTGAAGGTCGATCCTTAGGATAACCTATATCGGAGCGGTATTGCTTTCGCTCTGCTGTAAAATCCCACCAGCTTTTAGAATAATCCTGAGTCTTTGCTACATGGACTACTAATCTAAATTGATCCTCTACACAGGAGTCAATACGATAGCCTTTCTTCTTTTCATAAGCATCGGTTAGCGAGGCACCATCTTTATGTTGAAGTGCGCTTATACTATAATAACCTAAAAAAATCAAATCCTCCGCAAAACGTATTCCTATGGAAGGGATTTGTTGAAAATGGGCTAAGGCATATACTACCCGAGCACGTTCTGGCGAAACTTTTAAAATCTCCTCTAGTTCATCAGTAGCATAATCCAGAATATCAGCGATTTTAATCTTATGTTTTCTAAGATTGGATCGTTCTGCTGGAGAAAGTTCGAGTTTGATGTTTTTTTTGGTTTTCATGAGTCAGTTTTAACGACATGCAACGCAAGTATAACTAAAGTAATAAAATAAAGAAAATGTTTGACAGGAGTTAACTCACGTTGATCGAAATAGTTTGTCCAGAGAATACCTTGTGCCTTTCTTTGAGGTATATTCTAAAACAAACAATTATGAAAACCAGAATCATCATAGCTTTATTAGGACTTTTCCTATTTAATTCTTGTATTGTTAAATCCTTAAATCCATTTTATACAAAGGATACCATTTACTTTGATAAAGACTTTACAGGCAACTGGATGGACAATGAGAAAGGAGAATGGAGGATAAAATCTTTTAACAACGCTATGCAAGCAGATTTTGAAAAAGATGTTCAGGTATTTAAAATTAATTCTAAAGATATAGATATATCAATTCTTAATAATGCTTATAGTATCGAGTATATTAAGAAAAATAAGAGTGTAGAGTTTATAGGCATGCCATTTTTACTGGAAGGGCAAATGTTTGTTGATTTTATGCCCTTTGAATATGATGATGACGGAACAAATGGACTTGCCAGATCACATCTTATAGAAACACATTCTCTTGCAAAAATAAATAAGCTCGACAATGGAGGGATACATATAGATTGGCTAGCAGAAGAACGCCTTAATGAGCTTTTTAATGAAAAGGCTATTCAAATTAAGCATGAGAAATTAGGGTTTTATGGAGAGGGTTTTGTGCTGACCGCTAGTTCAAAAGAATTACAAACTTTTCTAAAGAAATATATAAAATCAAGTAATCCGGATAAATGGAAAACCTCAACCAAGTATACCTTAACTAAAGCTGATGCACAACCGTAAACCTCTCTTGCAAAACAATAAACATAATCCCATAGTATTTCATACACTGCTATGGGGTTGTAGTTATATAATTTTGTTATTTCTATTTTCTAAAGGGAAGTGGCCGATTATCATTGATTGTATATATACTGCCTGTTTTCTGGTATTGTTGGTCATCCCGGTAATTATAGATCTATATGTGCTTATTCCTCGGTTTCTAAAGAAAGAAGCTTATACGATATTTATATTGCTTTTCTTACTTAATGTTTTGGCTTTTGTCAGTATCTTATTAATGGTATTTCAACCTATTATAGATACGTTATTCCCTGACTATTATTTTATTTCCTACTATACACCCGTCAGTCTTGCCATCATTTTCTGTATATTTTTAATGGCGAGCACTTTGATTAAATTATCTGAAGATTGGTTCTATTTCAATACGCGTGAGAATAGGTTATTGAAACTACAAAATCAGGAAATTCAAATGCAACTGGCAACTTTACGTTCCCAAATTAACCCACACTTTTTGTTTAATGCCTTAAATGTTATTTATGCCTTAACCTTGGAGAATGCCAAGGAAACTCCGACGGCCATTGTACAACTTTCGGATATTTTACGCTATGTGATTTATGATTCTAATGTGGAGATGGTTTCTCTAAAAGATGAAATCCAACTGCTTAAAAACTATATTGCATTTCAGCAATTGAGACAGGAAGTTACAACAGATATAAAGATGAATATCACCATTGAGGATGAGGAGTATCCCATTTTCCCCATGTTACTTTTACCGCTTGTAGAAAATAGTTTTAAACATGGACTAAATGCTGCTATTGATAATGCTTTTATAGATTTAAGAATTACTCAGTCGGGTAGAAAATTCAAACTAGAATTGTCTAATAACCTTCCTGCAGAACCGGTAATTTCGACAGATCAATCATCTGGATTGGGTATTGATAATATTCAAAGAAATCTGGAGATCGTATATCCTGATGCTTACCGTTTTAATACGAGCAAAACAGAGACCACATTTACAGTTGTATTAGAAATAGAATCCCTTTAACTTTAACCCTATTGAATTAGACCCTATTGACGATTAACTGCCTTATTATAGATGATGAACCGCTTGCGCGAAATGTGCTAAAGCAATTTATTGCACAGATTGATTTTCTCGCCCTTAGTGGAACTTGTGCCAATGCGGTGGAAGCTATGGCATTTCTAAAAACGAACCCTACGATAGATGTCTTGTTCTTGGACATTAATATGCCTAAGATTTCGGGTTTAAGTTTTTACAAATCCCTTGCGCAACCACCACGAGTCATTTTTACTACAGCTTATCCGCAGTATGCCGTTGAAGGTTTTGATTTGAATGCAATTGATTATCTGTTAAAGCCTTTTTCTTTTGAACGTTTCCTTACCGCTGTAAATAGGATTATAGACCAGGCAGGTAAGAAAGACAACAACTCAGAATATCTGCTAATCAAATCAAATAAGGTTATTCATAAAGTGCAACCCAAAACAATCCAATACGTTGAGGCTTACGGCGATTATGTCAAAGTGATTCTTAAAGATCAACAGATCGTTACTAATAGTACTTTTGGTGCCATGTTAGTACAACTGGAACCCTATCAATTTATACGCATACATAAATCCTTTGCTATTAATATAGGCCTCCTTAACAGTGTACAGGGCAATAAAGCACTCATTGGAGATAAAGTGATCCCTATTGGTCAAAAATATAAAGTCGACTTTCTGGAACGTTTAGGATCTATCTAAATAGGTTTATACGGCTTTTTCTAAGTTGTAGTTTCTACTGGTGCAGTACTTTTCTTTTTATAAGGGCGTACGATTAAACGTAAACCGTTATTGTATCTGAAATAATTCCACAACCAATTGACAAAAACGACAACACGATTTCTAAAGCCTACGAGCAGCATTAAATGTACCAGCATCCAGACCATCCAGGCAAAAGCACCCTTAAACTTAAAGTTTTTGATTTCAGCAACAGCCTTATTTCTTCCTATGGTCGCCATCGTACCCTTATCAGCATAGACAAAGGGGCGTGGTTCTTTTTGGCGTGCCAGTCTATTAAAGGTTTTTGCCAAATATTGTCCTTGCTGCATCGCAACAGACCCCAGCATGGGTAATCCTTTAGGATTACTTTTTGATTCAATAAGGCCAACGTCACCTGCGACATACACATTTTCAAAACCCTGTACCTGACAATACTCATTGCAGAGTATACGATTTCCATGACCTATGAGCGCATCAGAAAGCCCCTTGGGATGACAACCCTTAACACCAGCAGCCCAAATGAGCGTATCTGTTCTAAAAGAGACTTCCTTATTGGTTGTCACTATATTGTCCTGATAAGCTTCTACGAAGGTATCGGTCCAAATATGTACCCCGAGTTTTTTCAGGGCAGTATATGCTTTCTCGGAAGAGAACGTACTCATAGGAGAAAGGACACGAGGCGCGGCTTCTATCAAGTGGATTTTCATAACTCGCAAATCCAGATCAGGAAAATCTTTGGGTAGAATCTTATTTTTAAGCTCGGCTAGAGCTCCTGCTAGTTCAACACCTGTAGGACCGGCACCAACAATGACAAAACTCATTAAAGATTCGCGTAATTCGAGGTCAGTAGTGTTTAAGGCTTTCTCAAAATTGCCAAGAATCTTAGAACGTAGATTCAACGCATCAGTCAGCGATTTCATAGGAAGCGCATGGGCTTCAATAGAGGCGTTATTAAAGAAGTTATTATCTGCTCCGGTGGCGATAACCAATTTATCATAGTGCAGTTCTCCTATGTCTGTATGCACTAATTGATGTTCGGTATCAATCTGATTTACGTTTGCCAGACGATAATAGGTATTCTGTTTTTTAGCGAGAACTTTACGTATAGGATACGCAATAGAATCCGGTTCCAACCCAGCCGATGATACCTGATAGAGTAGGGGCTGGAAGGTATGATAGTTGTTTTTATCAATAAGTACCAGTTGATACTTTTCGGTATTGGTTTTTTTTGCGATTTGAAGACCCGAAAACCCTGCTCCAATGACAACAATTCGGGGTAAGTCAATCGTAGGGATATTCATTAGAATCGTTTCCCACAAAGATACGATTTTTAAGAGGGTGTATATGAATATTTGACGCCGATTATTGCATATTTAAGTGTATGAAATTACCTGTTTTGAGGTCGTTATAATCACTTTTATCTGTTTTCTATGGATGAGGTTTATCACGAATATTATCAATATGATAATGTGCAATAATCGATGAAATCAATCCTTCTTTTCTTTTTCTATGATACGTTTCCACAAAGGAATAGGATCAAGACCACAATATCCACTTTCCTGAGCATCATTACATTCAATAATGATCCATCTATCATCAGTAGTTAAGGCTAGATCAATGGCTAGAAAATTAACATCTAATCTTTGGGCAGCTTTCTGAGCTATAGCAATTGCTTCATTTTGTTGCTCAATAGTCCAATGATACGCTATATATTGAGACCAATAATGTCCATAACCTACAAGTTCTTTTCGCCACCAGAAAGTTCTAAATTCAAATGATAACGGGACTTTGTCCTTAACTTGATAGTCTAATCGTTTTAACGATTCCAGTTCGCGGACAACAATCTTTTGCCAGTGTAGGATATTGTTTTGTTGATACATTCTTTGAATACGATGGAAATCATCTTCAGAATGAGCTATCGCTAATTCTGAATTATGTTTTGCGGTTTGTCGATTTCCCTTGATAAATACGGGAAATTTAAAAATCTTGTAAAACTCGCTTAAGGATGGAAAATCCTCATATATCTTACTCTTTGGTGTTAAATCAGAAATATGAGGATACCAATGTTCCAGTTCACTAGCCAATTGGTGTTGTTCTGGGCTATTGATCAATTTATAATCAAATTCTAAACACTTTTGATATAGCTCTTTATAATTGAATATAGCACCGATACGGGCAACGGTTTCCACAGTAACATCTATTCTTGGACGGCGTATTTGAAATACAGGTTCAAAACTAAAATCGTAAGCGGGGATATGGGTAAGTAAATTAGCAATCCAGATAGAAGATTCCAGTTGAAAAAAGTCGACCTGTCTGATTTCTTGCATAGACTAAAATAAGAATAATAAGATTTTATTTAGTGTCTACTTCTCGTCGTTTTCCAAGTTGCCACATTAAAATACCTCCTGTTGTAAACATCCATATAGCGTAGGCCCCTGTAGGAATACCCATTTCTACATTATTTAGTATTGTAGTAGCAATCACAAGAGCTAAGGTTCCGTTTTGTATACCACTTTCCACGGTGATTGAAATGGAGTTCTTTAAATTCAATTTGAATAACCTGGCCGTTAAATAGCCTAATCCCATTGTAATGATATTTAGGAGTAGAGTGACCAGTCCTACTTCTTTCATTGCTTCTCCTAATATGTCAAAATTTGCGGCTATTATCGCCAGAAAAACGATGATGAAAATTAGAGTGGAAGCAATACGCATAGGCTTTTCCATGCGGTTTGCAAAATCTGTTTTATATCTTCTGATAAGCATACCTAGAGAAATGGGGATAACAGTAATCACCATTATTTGAAGAATGGTATCGAGTATGGGTAATTTGATGGTGACATTGGTATCCGTATCAAAATAGTCTAATGCATACGATAGGATGAAAGGTATTGTTATGATACTTATCACACTGGCAATAGCCGTTAGAGTGACTGATAGTGCAATATTTCCTTTACAGATCTGCGTAATCAAATTACTGGTAGGACCGCCCGGACAAACGGCTAATATCATTAAACCAACAGCCATTATCGGGCTTAAATTAAAAACTATAGCCAGTAAAAAGCCAATAATGGGTAAAAAGATCAGTTGATTGGTAAGACCAATTAAAATAGCCTTGGGATATTTTATAATTCTGGTAAAATCTGCAGGAATTAGAGTCATGCCCATTCCTAACATAATAACCGCTAAAGATAGCGGCAAGAAGATTTTACTTATAAGTTCGGTTACTGTCATAGTTGGGTTAGTTATTTAGTATACTGTGAGCTATTAGAACTACAATTTTAATGAGCGTCTTTGTGATATTCCATGATGCAAACGATATTACCTTCTGTATCCAAAAACTTAGCCACCCAACCTACATAGGGGATTTCAGTTTTTTGTAAAACGATTTCTCCTCCATTATCAGAAACTGCTTTTAAAGAAACGTCTATATTTTCAACGGAAATCGTGCATTCGTATCCTATTACTTTTTGCTCAATTGGAGAAAACTTACGGGATTGTAAGGCACCTACCAATTCGGAATCAGATTCTATTTGAAAAAAATCATCTGGCCCATAACTTTTGAATTTCCAACCAAAAAGCTTAGCGTAAAATTGTTTTGCACGTTCCATATCATCAATATAGATTCCTATATGCGTGGGTTTGTTTTTCATAATGATAGATCCATTTTATGTTTTTTTCATGTCCTCTAATCTTTATTGTCTCGAGCGTCTATTTCTTTTCTTTTCGCAAAATTTTCTCCATTTTACGACCTTTTGCCAGTTCATCAATCAACTTCTCTAAACGTCTACATTGTTTGTACACTTCAAATTCATCTTCTATTTCTTCAATTCGATAACCACAAACAACGCCTTTAACCATATAGGCATTGGGATGGATTTTTGCTTTTTCAAAAAACGTTCTAAATGTTACTTTCTCTGTAATAAGTGTTTGTAATTTTTCTTCATCAAAACCGGTTAACCATTCTATTACTTGATGGAACTCTTCTTTTGTTCTACCATGCTTTTTCAGTCTATTCCAGTAATGAGGGTAAATAGATGCAAAGATCATATTAGCAACTTGTTCATTTTTTTTAGCTGTAACCTTCATTTTTTGGGATTTTAAATTGGAGCCAACGGTTTTTATATAACCGCCAGTTACGGGTTTTAAGTTACTATTTTTAGGTTAATAATTAGCGCTAGCATTATATGATGTTGCCCGTTTATTTTAAAAATTGCCTTAAAAAATCGACCTATTTTACAAATATGCGATTAGCAAAATGGGTACACAACAAATATCGGCGATTTAGGCGTAAAC
>CAZPTJ010000068.1:0-14017 GCA_964589085.1 uncultured Flavobacteriaceae bacterium
TTTATGGTACTTTCAAGGTTCATCACAAAGTTCTAATGCATAATCTGGGTTTAAGCCTTATTCGAGTTGCCGGCGTGATTAATTCTCTTACGACTCAATTATACTACCAATGTATCAAACAAGATAATCAAGGTGAACTTTTAAAGAGTTAAAATTTAAATATCATCTAGATTCAAAAAATAATCTAATTGCATTAAGGATTATTACATTCTAAAAAACTTCGTTGGCTTTCTATACTTGTAAAATGCCATTTTTCAAACGTACGTTCGATTTTCTTTCTTGCAAAGAAGGTAGAGTAATCAGCAAAAGGAAAAAAATCTCTATGACCAATACCGTCAATAATGACTAACTCTATAATATTGTCTCTTTTTAATTTACAACAAATATTTCTAGCTCTTAAATCTCTTGCAAAGATTTTGTGGTCAATCATCTGCTTTTTTAAATGTAGAAGAGCTTTGTCTAATTGGCTATCAGTTAAGAATGTATCTTTATTTAAATAGTATTCTAAAGTTTTAGAGATTTTACCAGTAGTTTCGTCTCGTACTAAATCAAACATTTGCCCTAAACCAAGATTGGTTTCTATTTCTCCTATAAAATTGGAATAAAATAAATACTTACCATTAGATCTCCGTCTCTTATTTATTTTTTTATAATATAAAATCTCTTTGTAGGTATACTCCCTAGATACTTCTGGTTTAGGGATTTTTATGCATAAATTACGATCTTCCGGATGTTCATAGCAGGCTCTGATCTCTCCTTCACTGATATAATTATTGTTGCTTAAATTTACCATTTTATCAAAATAAAAGTAATAATATATTTTACAAATTAAAAAATGTTTGATCAAATCAATCGTTAATAACTATATCTTTGAATTAATTATAACTTATCATTTTTAATGAAAATAATTATACTTGCTGCAGGTATTGGTTCTAGACTAGGAAATCCTTTTCCTAAGCCATTGACCCCTTTAAAAAATGGGAAAAGCATTATGAAAATGCAAACTGAGAATATTAAATCCTGTTTTGATATAGATGATGTCAATGTTGTTGTTGGGTTTAAAAAAAATTTAATCATGGAACGTTTCCCTGAGTTAACATATATCTACAATCCATTTTTTGATAGAACCAATACTTCTAAGAGTTTATTGCAAGCTTTGAAAAAGTATAAAAATGAATCTGTTCTTTGGTTTAATGGAGATGTCGTTTTTGATAAAGAAGTTTTAGATGTTTTAGCTCCATATATTAAGTCTAATTCGTCCTTTGTTGCTGTCAATACAAATAAAGTAGCAGAGGAAGAAGTAAAGTACACCTTAAAAGATGGATATATTGATAGATTATCAAAAACTGTTACAAATGGATTAGGTGAAGCTGTTGGGATTAATTTTATTTCATCAAATGATATTAAAAAATTTATCAATCGTTTAGAAGAATGTGATGATAATGATTATTTTGAGCGTGGTTTAGAATTAGGTATAGAAAAAGATAAACTTAAAATACAAGCCATTGATATTTCTAACTATAACTGCATGGAAATTGATTTTGTTGAAGATTTGGAGAATGTTAATAACATGCTGTAAATGAGGACTATCTTATTCTGTCAAAATAACTACGCCTTCGGGATACTAAACCCTATCAAAGAAGTATTACTCGATAAGGGATATCCATATATATGGTTTATTACAGAAAAGATAAGAAATGATTTTCCTTATCAATCCGATACATATACAACAAAGATTGCCGATCTGGAAACATTTAATAGTGACGTTATTTTTGTTCCCGGTAATGAGGTTCCACACTATTTGAGAGGTTTGAAAGTGCAAATTTTTCATGGATTAGCAGGTGAGAAAAAAGGGCATTTTAGAATACGACACTACTTTGATTTATATTTGACACAAGGTCCTTATTTTACAAATAAATTTAAAGAGTTTAAAAAGAAATATAAAAATTTTGAAGTTGTAGAAACGGGCTGGTCTAAATTAGATATTTACGCAAAAGACAATGCATTATATGATGATGAAAAAAAGAAATTGTTGGCGATGCATAAAGCAAAGAAGCTATTATTATACGCACCTACTTTTTCACCTAAATTGACATCAGCTCCTTACTTAATAGAACCCTTAAAAAAGTTAATAGAAAACTCAGATTATTTATTATTAATTAAATTTCACCCTTTAATGGATACCCAATGGGTAGAAAAGTATAAAGAGTTTGCTAAAGCGCATCCTAATATCATTATACAAGAAGAAAAAAATATAATTAAATTTTTAATCATGGCCGATGTGCTCATAAGCGATACTTCTTCTGTGATTTATGAGTTTTTATTATTGGATAAACCTGTGGTTTCCTTTAATAATATTTCTGAAAAAATTTACTGGGAAAACTCAGAAGAGTATTCACTATTGGATAATTTAGTGACAAATAACCTTGAGAACGATCCCTTTTCTAAACATAGAAGAACCATTTATAATGAATTTCATCCGTACAGTGATGGTAAGTCTGCAATGCGAATGGTAACTGCAGCAAAAAACCACATCAGCACTAAAGGAGTTCCAGAACAGCGCAAGCTGTCAATGCATAGACGTATGAAGATTCATTCAATTTTTGGAAAAAAATCTAAATAGCTTTATGGTAAAAATTTCAGCAGTAATTATAACCTTTAATGAAGAAAAGTATATAGACAAATGTCTTGCTTCTCTTGAGGGTATAGCTGATGAAATTGTAGTGGTAGATTCTTTTTCTACAGATAAGACTGAAGAAATATGTAAATCGTATAACGTAAACTTTATAAGGCAATCTTTTTTAGGTTACATTGAACAAAAGAATTTTGCGCTCTCAAAAGCTCAATATGACCACATCATATCACTCGATGGCGATGAGGCACTCTCAGAAAAATTAAGACAATCTATTAAGACAATTAAAAAAGAATGGATCTGTGATGGGTATTACTGTAATCGTTTAAATAATTATTGTGGTCAATGGATAAAACACTCAGATTGGTATCCTGATAGAAAATTGCGTCTTTTTAAGAAAGATTCAGGATCTTGGCAGGGGATAAATCCTCATGATAGATTTGTACTCAATACGGCTAAAACAACTGGAAAATTAAAAGGCGATATTTTACATTGGGTCCATGACAATTATAGTAGTCATAATAAGAAATTGGAGAATTTTTCTACTATTGCTGCGCTGGCATATTATAAAAAGGGAAAGACTTCTTCTATCTGGAAGATTCTCTACAGACCGAGCTGGGCTTTTTTTAAAGCTTATTTTTTAAGACTAGGATTCATGGATGGACTTAATGGTTTTATCATCTGTGTACAGGTTTACAATAGGACTTTCTTGAAATATATTAAAATATATGAATTACAGAAAATGAAAGGTCAAATTTTAAATGAAACACAAGACAGTGTATAATTTATACATTCATAATCTTTATCTAAGTTTCTGTTTGATACTTTTCTTCCTTTCTTTAAAATTTCTAAATATTTGTACTTCTTTCCACATAGATGCAAATACTTCTTCATAAGGTTTATCATAACATATAGCATATTCATGACTCATTATTTCTATCATGTGTTTATGCTTAGAAAGTCTTGCGAAATTTTTCATTCGTCTATTAAAATTCATTTTTCTAAACTTCATACGATTTAAGTCCACGAGAGAAAAAGTATAATCACTATCCTTTTTATTTATTAAAGTATTTCCTGGAGAATGATCTAAGAATTCTATCCCTTTTTCATGTAAACTAAACGTGAATCTAGTAAAAGCACGTAGAATGTTATCATAATCTTGATAATTAAAATCATTAATCAATTCTCTATAAGTTAAATCATACTTTAACTGTCTACTTATATAGTAACTTTTTCCAAATAATAAACTACTGGAATTATGACAATAAGCAATGGGTTGAGGAGTATCTATCCCTAATTTAAGTAGCTTGTTTGCATGTTCGAAGGAGCGCTGTGCTTTACTTTTTCTAAAATATTTATAGATTATTTGGTTAAATATATTAGGTACTTTGAAAGATTTTATATTGATAATATCTCTTCCTAAATCAAATGTCTTTAATGTATTACGACTTTGTTTTAAAACAGTACCCTGTCGTGATATGGCAAAATTATCTACAATACTTTCTAGGGCTTCTTTATGTTTTAAATATTTAGGATTAATAACATATTTCATAAGACAATATTACTATAATTTTAAGTTACAATATTTAAAAATTCATCCATTTGTATAACTAAAGCTGTATACTGAATGCATTTAAAACCATAACATCTATAACGTCATATCAAATTAATTTCATTAGCTATTGAGTAATTTTTTATCGGTTTTTACTATTAAATAACATCTTTTAAATACTTTTTGCTTATTAATAATCAACAAATCAACTATGAATTTAAATTTTACACATTCAAAACTTTGGATGCTATTAGCTTCGTTTTTAATTAATTATTCAATATCTGCTCAAGTCCAATTAGGACAAACACTTGTTGAAGAAGCTTCTGGTGATGAATTTGGAGAATCTCTTGCTATGAATGGAGATGGATCTATACTTGCCATAGGAGCTATTCTTAATGATGGAAACGGAAATGATTCAGGTTCAGTACAAGTATTTGCATTTAATGATAGTTCTAACGAATGGGAGCAGATGGGACAAAATATAAATGGTCAAAGTCCCAATGATTTTTCAGGCACTTCTGTTAGTTTAAATCCAGAAGGAAACATAGTAGCAATTGGAGGTGTTGGAAGTAGTGTTAATGGAGCATTATCAGGTCAAGTACGTGTTTTTGCTTTTGCTGAAAGCTCTAATCAGTGGATACAAATTGGAGGAGATATTAATGGTGAAAATGCAGGAGATAGGTTTGGTGGTTTTGTTAGACTTAATGATGATGGAAATGTTGTAGTTATAGGAGCAGACAGTAGTAATGCTAATGGTGTGGGTAGTGGTGAGATACGTGTTTTTGCATTTAATGAAACAGAATGGTTTCAGTTAGGGCAAACTATTGTAGGAGAAGTTGCTAATGGAAGTTTTGGTTTATCTGTAGATGTAAACAATATGGGTAATATCATTGCTGCTTCAGCCCCTTTTAATGGTCAAGGTGTTATTCGTGCATTTGAATTTAATGAAAGCAATGAGCAATGGGAGCAACGTGGACAGAGTATTATAGGAGAGAATCCAGCAGATTTTGATGGATTCAGAATAGATCTTAATGCAGAAGGAGATCGTTTAGCGACAGGCTCTCCATTTATCGGAGATGCAGGAGATGTTAGAGTTTTTCAGTTTAATGAAGGGAATTCACAATGGGAGCAATTCGGTCAGAACATTGAAGGCACAACAGCGGGGGACGGTTTTGGAACCCGTTTAGAGATTAATGCAATAGGGAATGTTATTGCTATTGGTTCTGCAAATAATGATGATGTTGCAGAGAATGCAGGACTTGTGCGTATTTTTAGTTTTAATGAAACGACAACACAATGGGAACAAATAGGAGAGGATATTAATGGAGAATTTACAGAAGAAAGAGCTAGCGAGGTAACTCTCAGTGACGATGGATCTCGAGTAGCTATAGGTTCTCCTTTTAGCCCTAGTGAAAGTAGGGTGCGTATTTTTGATTTGTCAGAGCTATTGGATATAGACGATTCCCTATTTACTGATAATACTATTGAGATTTTTCCTAATCCAGTTGAAGATATATTTGCTATTGATGGTTTAAATATTGGTATTAATAAAATTACTGTTTATGACATTCATGGTAGATTGATTGAAACCTTAAGTATTGATCCAAATCAAGATAATTCAATTAACATATCTTCTCTAAAACCAGGGTTGTACACTATTGACATTCAATCAGAAAATAATAGAATAGTAAAAAAGATTTTAAAAAAATAGAATAATTCTATTTTCAAATTTTTCTTTAAAATCTTAAGCGCTAAAGTTTCTTAAAGCATGAGACTTTAGCGCTTCCTATTTTTCAATTCCGTTTTTAACAATTACATTTGTTTATGTTGCGTAAAAAGGCTGTAATAACTGCAGTAATATAACAAAATGACGAAAACTTTATGGCGGGAAATACGTACGGAACTCTTTTTAAACTTACAACTTTTGGAGAGTCCCATGGAAAGGCTATAGGAGGGATTATAGATGGGTGTCCTGCAGGTATTACCTTAGATATGGATGCTATACAAATAGAATTGGAACGGCGTAAACCGGGGCAATCTAAAATTGTGACACAACGTAAAGAACCAGATCTCGTACATTTTTTATCTGGTATTTTTGAAGGAGTAACTACAGGAACTCCTATAGGTTTTGAGATTGTAAATACCAATCAAAAATCAAGGGACTATTCTCATATTAAGGATACCTATCGACCAAGTCATGCAGATTATACCTATGACAAAAAGTATGGTGTTCGTGATTATCGCGGTGGGGGACGTTCTTCTGCAAGGGAAACGGCCTCACGTGTTGTTGCAGGAGCCATAGCAAAACAATTTTTAAAAGATATAGAAATTTATGCCTTTACCTCTTCAGTTGGAGACCTCAAGATGGATATTCCACACGATCAATTGGATTTTTCACAAATAGAGAGTAATGAGGTGCGTTGTCCTGATGCCGCTTTCGCGAAAGCATTTATTGATCGAATTAAAGCAATACGAAAAGAAGGTGATACTATAGGAGGTGTGATTACTTGTGTGATTAAAAATGTTCCAATAGGATTAGGAGAACCTGTTTTTGATAAACTCCACGCCGAATTAGGAAAGGCCATGCTATCTATTAATGCAGTAAAAGGTTTTGAGTACGGTAGTGGGTTTGCAGGAGCTCAAATGAAAGGAAGTGATCATAATGATTTATTTAATACCGATGGGAGCACACAAACAAATCTAAGTGGAGGTGTACAGGGAGGTATAAGCAATGGTATGGATATCTATTGCGATATTGCTTTTAAGCCAGTGGCAACTGTCATGCAAAAACAACATACAATTGATAGCAAAGGAAATATAGTTGAGATGCAGGGTAAAGGAAGACATGATCCTTGTGTAGTTCCTCGAGCTGTGCCTATTGTTGAAGCCATGGCCGCTTTGGTTATTGCAGATTTTGTATTACGAGATAAATCGACTAGATTGTAAAAAAATAATAAATCGTAAGTGGAGTAGACATACACACTTGCGTGGAAATAAGACACTATGAAAAAACTACCATTATATCTTAAAATCATTATTGGGTTAGTTCTTGGAATTGTATGGGCATTGTTATCCAGTTCATTAGGATGGAGTTCATTTACGATTAATTGGATAGCACCTTTTGGAGATATTTTTATTAATCTCTTGAAACTTATAGCGGTACCCTTGGTTTTATTTTCAATTATTAATGGTGTTGCAGGTATTGGTGATCCTTCAAGTTTAGGTAGAATGGGAGGGAAAACACTTTTGGCATATCTAGCTACTACTTTGCTTGCTGTCGCATTGGGATTAGTGCTTGTAAATGTTGTAAAACCAGGGAAAATGGTAGACGAGTCTAGTCGTATTGATAATAGGATCAGTTATGAATTATGGGCACAGGAAGAAGGAATTCCTATTAAAGATGGAATACATATTCTTCAGGATGCTCAGTATAAAGATCGTATAGCAAATGTTGCAGAACTTGAAAAAGCTAAAGTTATAGATGAAGCAGTTGCCAAACGATTGGAAACAGTGGCTCAAAATAAAAAAGACGGTCCCTTAAAACCACTCGTGGATCTTGTACCAGCCAATGTTTTTAAATCATTAACAGACAATGGACTGATGCTTCAGATTATTTTCTTTGCTCTATTTTTTGGCGTAAGTCTGTTATTTATACCCAAAGAAAAATCAGCACCCGTTATTAAACTGGTGGATAGTATGATGGAGATTTTCCTTAAGATGATTGATTTTGTGATGCAGGCAGCGCCGTTTTTTGTTTTTGCCTTATTAGCAGGAGTTATCGGGAAGATGGCTGGAGATGATGTTGGAAAGGTGGTAGAGATTTTTAAAGGATTATCTTGGTATTCACTGACGGTAGTTATCGGACTATTTTTAATGGTTTTTATAGTATATCCTTTCATAATAAAGTTAATCGTTCGTGTAATTCCCTATAAAGGCTTTTTTAGAGCCATGGGGCTAGCACAAACAACAGCATTTTCAACGTCCAGTAGTGCTGCGACATTACCAGTAACTATGGAATGTGTAGAAGATAATTTAGGAGTAAATAAGAAAATTACAAGCTTTGTATTACCCATAGGAGCTACTGTAAATATGGATGGAACTGTATTGTACCAAGCCATAGTAGTTGTTTTTCTTGCACAATTACACATGATTGATCTTACCCTAGGACAACAGCTTACTATAGTACTTACTGCAACATTAGCTTCCATTGGATCTGCAGCAGTACCTAGTGCAGGATTAGTTATGCTTATTGTAGTATTAGGATCCGTAGGACTTAACCCCGCCTGGATTGCAATTATATTTCCTGTAGATCGTATTTTGGATATGTGCCGCACTGTGGTTAATGTAACCGGAGATGCAACTGTATCATCCATTATTGCAAAAGGAGAAGGGATGCTGGACTATAATCCGGATAAAACTCCAGATCAGGCCTTTGAACCGTAAAGATTAGCCGTAATATATCGAATTTAACAAATTTGTCCTATTTATTTAATGATAAATAGGAGTAAAGCTACTATTTTTGAATTCCTTAAGTCTACAATATTAACTTATTGGTATGCTATGATATTTTAATAGTATGGCGATGAAATTATTTTGTATTTTTTGCTTTATAAGCATTTTTTCTACGAGTATATTTAGTCAGGTAGGTATAGGAACAACAACACCTTCAGATGCAGCTATGCTTGAAGTTAGTAGTATAACAGCCAGTGGTGATTATAAAGGATTTATGCCACCGGTAATGACTATTGCACAGCGAGATCTTATCAATGTAACCAGTGCTGATGCCGGTTTGTTGGTTTTTATCAATGATAGTATAGAAGGAGTACAATGTCTTCAGTTTTATACGGGTTCGGGATGGGAATGTGCAAACAATGCTTCTGCCACAGGATTTACAGTTTTTGCTGCACAGGATTTTGATAGTAACACTTCGTGGACTTTCACTCTTAATCCTGCAACTTACAACGTGCCAGCGCTTGAAGATGTGTGGGCTATTGTAAATACTCTTGATGATATTACTGATTTTACTGGAAATTTTTTAGGATGTAGCGATCTTGATAATCCAATATCCGGTGCTAATGTTGATCATACGATTACTTTTGATAATATTGACGTATCCACTGCAACCAATGCAAAAATTAGCTTTGATTATGATATTTTTGAATTTGATACCGGAGATGATGTTTTCTATGAATTGTTTTTTGATGATGTAAGTCAGGGAACTTTTTTTATTGTCGACGGCGCGGGTAATACTTCTTTATCTGGGACAGAAACTATAAATATACCAGCAGGGACAACAAATGCTAGACTAACACTAAGTATTAATCAGAACGGAAATGCAGATCGTGCAGGTTTTGATAACTTCAGAGTTTTTGAATAAAATTAAGAGCTATTTCTCTTCATTGAAATTAATGCTTGATTTCCTTTAAAAAAGGATAACATATTAATGATCTTCAACCTTCATTCAATTGATTGCTGGTTTCATTTAGTTTCTTATATTCGAATATACTTTTTTGTACGTTTAATTTACTAAATACGCAATTTTATGAATGTATGTTTCATTATGTATTCATGGGAGGATATGGTTCCTGAAGATGATACTACACTTGCATTAATACATGAATGTAGTAAGCGCAAACATGGAGTGGCAATAACAACTCCTGCTAATCTTACGATACGTGATAGTATCACTTTTGCATTTTGTAAAGCATTGAATAAGCATGAGAAATGTCCAAGTAATTTAAAGTCTTTTCATAATAAAACAACATTTAGGGAAGAGATGCTACCACTTGCAGGGTTTGATGTCATCGTATTGAGAAGTAATCCGCCTTTGGATATGATTATGCTCAATTTTTTAGATTCTGTAAAAGATGATGTTTTTATCCTAAATGATGTAGATGGAATTAGACAGGCTAATAATAAATTATATACCGCAGCTTTTGAGGATGCTGATGATTATATTCCTAAAACGCATGTGACTAAAAATAAGGATTACCTTATTAAAATGATCAGAGAAGGAGAAAACGATAAGATGATTCTTAAGCCACTTAATGGTTATGGAGGATCAGGTGTTATTCTTATTGAGAAACGTGCAATGTCAAGTATTAGATCATTATTAGACTTTTATATAGACAATAATGATGGAACAACTAATTATGTCATTCTTCAGGATTACATTCCCGGAGCAGATCAGGGAGATGTACGAATATTGATACTTAATGGAAAACCTATTGGAGCCATGCGTCGTATTCCAGGATCAGATGATCATCGTTCTAATGTTTCTGCTGGAGGAAGTATTGCTAAACACCAACTAACCAAACAAGAAAAAGAACTATGTCGTCGTATTGGACCAAAACTTGTTAAAGATGGTCTTTATTTTGTAGGGATTGATGTGATTAATGGCATGCTTGTAGAGGTTAATGTGATGAGTCCTGGAGGGATCACTTATATGAACCGTGTTTATAAGACCAAACTTCAGGAAAAGGTTATTAATTTTGTTGAAGACAAAGTAATTGAACGTGTTAATCGCCTTGAGCGACGTGCACGACATCGCAAAACCGTAGATGATGCATAGATTGACTATTGATGAGATGATCTCTAAAATAGAGCAAGAGGAACCATTTCATGCAATCGCTGATGATTACTCCTTTCAAATAAAAATTGAAGAATACACTTATTTTTTATGTGGAGCTGTACATGATGGACATCAGTTTCGTAGAGAGTTATGGGATAACTGCCTACATACAGAGTATGAGCGTTGGTATGAAGAAGACCCCTGTACCTTACAAATGGTGCAGACCATGCCCATGGTTATCGCGGGTTGTGACAGTAGGTTTGAGTATGATTTAAACAGGGCTCCGGATAATGCCATTTATGAGGATGCCTGGGGCAAGACGTTATGGAAAGTTCCTCTTGATGCAATACAAAAGAATAAAAGTCTTCAAAAACATCATAATTTTTATCGTGTAATAGGGGTTTTGATTGCAAAAATGCAATCAAAATTTGGTGCTGCGATTGTTTATGATATGCATTCCTATAACTGGAAACGATGGGATAGAGCAGTACCTGTAGTTAATCTGGGAACTGCCAATATTGATCAGAACCGTTTTTCTGCTTTCGCGAAAGCCTGGTGCCAAACTTTAGCATCCATAGCATTGCCAAATGGAATAGAAACAACAGCTGCTATCAATGATACTTTTCAAGGAAATGGATACTTTCTAAAATATATCACAGAACATTTCAAGGAAACTTTGGTACTGGCCACCGAATTTTCTAAAATTTATTGTGACGAGTATGATTATATCATCTTTCCGGAAGTGGTTCAAGCTATTGAAAATCAATTACAATTAAAGTTGCGTAATCATGCGACGGCTTTCTATAATGATTATATCCTGAAAAATGGATTGTTGCCTGCTTAAACGCCTTCATTTTTATATTTTTACACCTTAGTTTTTTGCGGATGCACTTTAATGTCGTAGATACTTATTCAGCCTTATTTGAAATCGATCAGAACCTGAATCGATTAATACATAATATTGAATTATTAAATTACCTCAATCCTTTAAATATAGAACAGGAGAAGAAACGTTTTTTTGCTTCTAAGTTTACCGAAGAACCACAATTTAAGTATCGTAAATTAAAATTTAGTCCTTTTAAGTTACAAAGACTTTTTTTTAATCAACGATTAGAACGTATTGAAGATGAAGATATTCGTTTGTTTTACCGGGATGTTATTTATGAATATTCTGGCCTTATAGAATGTATTGAAACCATAGGCAAAGGCAAACAATTCTATTATAATTCCCTTAAAGTCTTTGGAACTCCTAAGGAGCGTGATGTAGAAAATGCACAGTTTATCTTACATTTTGCAAATGAAGAAGAAGGAGAGCAAATGATTCCAAAGTATAATGTTAATGAGGCTCAAACTTATTTTGAGGAATACGGAAAACGTTATGCTTTTGATTATAATATCAAACAAAGTACTAATATTTCGGCAGCAGCTATGGTGCTCAATGCCTCCGATACGATGGTTTTAAAGAAAAACCATACCTTTTGTGAAAATCAGATTAAAGTATTAGCCAATCATGAGATCGGTGTACACCTGGTAACTACACATAATGGAAAGTCTCAACCACTTAAGGTTTTTTCCAATGGTTTTGTAAATAACACAGAAACTCAGGAAGGTCTTGCGGTATTTAGTGAGTATATGAGTGATAATCTCACATTGACAAGACTTAAAGAGCTTTCATATAGAGTTATAGCGGCAGATAGTTTGATAAAAGGATATAGTTTTGTAGATACTTTTGACTTGTTGCATAATCAATATAAAGTGTCCAAAGATAGTGCATGGCAAATAAGCTTACGTGTACATCGAGGAGGAGGATTTACTAAGGACTTCCTGTATTTAACGGGACTTAAAAAAGTGTACGATTATTATAGGAATGATGGTGATTTATCCTTACTCTTAACAGGTAAGGTAACTATAGAAAGTCTACCCATGATCAAAAAAATGATGGATTTAGGCTTAGCCATTCCCAGTAAGCATATCACAGACTCTTATACCGAAAACCTGAATACAAATACCAAACTTGATTTTATTTTACGTAATTTAAAATAGTAACATCTATTCTGGTTCAAAAATGCCTGAGATTTGTTCAGGAACTAATTGATCACTACCAAATTGCCATGTAATATCAATAGTTATATCCCAATCTCCATTAGACAAGCGAGTTCCTTCTATATTGCCATTTGATATGGGTACACTTCCAATAACAGGACAAAAACAAGAATACTCGTAAAAAGCATTGATTTCTAAGAGTTGCTTATCACTAAACGAAAAAAAATCTATGGTTGGATCTATTTCGAAAAATATTGTTTCAGAAAAAGATCCATCAGCGATATTAGGATCATTTGCCACACTTCTAAAATCATATCTAAAAATTAAGTTTTCCCCTTCGACCACTGAAGCTAGAATGACAGTGTTTCCTTGACCATCATCACCGCCAACTTCTGATACTATAGTAGCATTTTTTATGAATGTAAAACTTACGGTTTCTGTAGAACCACTTGCATCATCATCAGAACTGCAGGAATATATTAAAATGCTTAAAAGAAGAATGATACATTTAAATGACTTCATGGACTTCATGATTGGTTTTCTTAATAGACGAAAAATTCTGTATTAGGTTGCGTTAAAGCAATATCGTAAATCTAAAAATCTTTAAGGTTTACAAGTTTCGGACAATTTGAGAGTTATCCTTCTTGGGAAGCTATTGAGAATATACAGGACTGTAAAATTAAAGCAATTAAGATTCGAAGAATATGGAGATTAGTTGCTTTCAGCAAATGATTTAAAGTTATTTAACCATTTCTGGACTTGTTTTTTAAACATCCCAGGGAATAATTTAGCCATTACTTTAGGAAGAAACCCCCGGAAAACAGTATATTCTATATCAGATTCATAGCGTGTTTGATTTTTATCAATTGAAATAAATCTACACGTCATGGTATTATCCATATGTTTGTGGTGATAATGTCCAACAAACATATCTGGCAGACTATTATCTGTTACCGTTTCTGTAAGTTCCATTTGCCCCTTTCCTTGCTTGTATAACATTTTAGAAACGGCGCCATTTTGACCCGCAACACCCTCCACAAGTTCTTTACTTATAAATCCATCCTGATATTCCTTTAAATATTGAGGATCTGCAAATAAAGCAGCTACTTTTTCTTTGGATTGATTGATGACAATAGTACAAGAGAATTTCATGAGAATGATACTTTTTTAACCCAGATTATGCATTAGAACTTTGTGATGAACCTTGAAAGTACCATAA
>CAZPTJ010000069.1:0-13938 GCA_964589085.1 uncultured Flavobacteriaceae bacterium
CTTGAAAGTACCATAAAATATGACATTTTATGGGTTTTAGCGTAGCACCGCTACGATTAAACTCAAAAATGTAGTGTAACGGTATATTTTGCAGCACTTTCAAGTTATAATAGATTTTCTAATGCATAATCTGGGATAAACCAATAAATGTAAAGGACTCCACCTATGATTGAATCGATAGTAGAGAGATCAGTGATGACCACTCGGGGAATAAGAAGACCTTGATTTTGTGATATAATATCTAGTAAATAGCCTCCTTGCGTATTAACAGTTCCTATGCCTACGGGCGAATGTTGTCATATATAGCTAAATTGATATAAAATGGCATATGATATTTTATATCAATTTAGCTATAGCAAGCCACTGCCAACATAGAGAGGTATGATCTCTTCGAAGTAATGATCGAAAATATAGATTCGGGGATTTAAGTTTTCTGTTATTTTCTCTTTTTCTAGCAATAATCATCGGAGTTTATGGACAAATAAAAAAGCTGTAGGGGTGAATTTTTATCTGCCCGAAAAACTCCATATCTGTGGTCGCTTAAAGCGAAATTAAATTACATTAGCACAAAAGTTTTTACGTGAATTCTTCAAAATTTAACAGCTCCAACGATATTATTTTTGAACAAAATGGAGTTGTACTTCACTTAAAAAGAGAGGATAAGCTTCATTCTGTAGTTTCTGGAAATAAATATCGAAAGCTTAAGTATAATGTGGCGGAAGCTAAAGTATTGAAAAGAGACACTATATTAACCTTTGGTGGTGCTTTTTCAAATCATATTGTTGCTACAGCAGCTGCAGGAAAAATAGCGGATCTCCAGACGATAGGAATCATCCGCGGTGAAGAGCTAGGAAATAATCTAGAACAAACATTAAAGGAGAATTCAACCTTATCTGCTGCTTATGCTTATGGAATGCAACTGGAATTTGTGAGCAGAGCATTATATAAACAAAAAGGAGAAACTCAGTTTCTGCAAGAACTTCAAGCGCGATTTAATCATCCTTATATAATTCCTGAAGGTGGTACTAATAAACTTGCTATTACGGGCTGCGAAGAGATTTTAACCGAAGATGATAGTGTATATGATTTTATATGTTGTGCCGCAGGAACTGGTGGTACAGCAGCAGGGATCCTGAATACCCTTCAATCACATCAGAAAGGACTTATTTTTCCAGCTTTAAAAGGTGATTTTATGGCAGCAATGATAAGGCAATGGATATCTAAAACTCCAAATTGGGAAATAATAAGTGATTATCATTTTGGAGGATATGCCAAATGTGATCGTACACTGATTGACTTTATTAACACTTTCGCGAAAGCCTATCAAATTCCACTAGATCCTATATATACGGGAAAAATGATGTTTGGTATTTTTGATCTGATCGAGGACAACTTTTTTCCTCAAAATTCCCGTATTTTAGCGATCCACACTGGAGGTCTTCAGGGAATAAACGGAATGAATAAACGTTTACTGAGAAAAGGACTTCCCGTTATTAATGAAGTAGTATGATGCGACGCTGTATTTACTTATGTTTTATGTGTTTGGCTTTGTGGAGTTGCGGTTCCTCCAAACGCCCAGTAAAGAAAACAACAACTGTAAAAAAGGATCGTCCTGCAAAGGTGACAAAACCTAAAGATACCGCACCTAAAGAAAAGGTTGAAGAAGTTAATCCGGTGCCCAAGACTGGCGTTACAGGATATATAGAAACTTATGCTGCTACAGCACAAGAAGAGATGCGACAGTATGGTATTCCTGCAAGTATTACGTTGGCACAAGGTATTCTGGAATCAGGAGCAGGAGAAGGCGATTTGGTAAGAAAAGCCAATAACCATTTTGGAATTAAATGTCATGATTGGAAAGGTGCTAAGGTGTATCATGATGATGATGAAAAAGGAGAATGTTTTAGAAAGTATAGTAATCCCAAATTTTCCTATAGAGATCATTCTTTATTCTTAACAAATCGTGGGAGATATAGTGATCTATTTAAACTCTCTAAAGATGATTATAAAGGTTGGGCGAGAGGTCTACGTGCTGCGGGCTATGCAACCGATAAAAAATATCCTCAGAAACTGATTTCACTTATTGAACGCTATAAACTTTATGCTTATGATGGTGAAGTGTTGGGTAAAAGTAAAAGAGATTATAAAAAAGTAACAGCTCAGGATAATCGACATACCGTCAAAGCGGGTGAAACCTTATACCGTATTTCCAAAAAATATAAAATCTCTGTTGACGATTTAAAAGAAATAAATAGTCTGGAAAGTAATACCATATTTGAAGGGCAAGTACTTTATGTTAAACCTCTAAACGGAGGGAACTAATCTTATGATATATCAACGAAGCAGTGCACTGTTTGCAGAAGCGCAACAGGTTATTCCAGGTGGAGTTAATAGTCCGGTACGTGCATTTAAAGCCGTAGGTGGAGATCCTATATTTGTTAAAGAAGCTCGAGGCGCCTATCTCTACGATGAGGATGGTCGACGATTGATTGATTATATCAATTCTTGGGGCCCGATGTTATTGGGTCATGCTTTTGAACCAGTGGTACAGGCAGTGATTGAAAAAGCAAAAAAAGGAACCTCTTTTGGTATGCCTACACAGCTGGAAACTGAGATAGCACAACTGGCGGTAGCAATGGTTCCAGGCATTGATAAAATCCGATTTGTCAATAGCGGTACAGAGGCGTGTATGAGTGCTATACGTCTAGCACGAGGATTTACCGGTCGTGAGAAGATCATCAAATTTGCAGGGTGTTATCATGGACATTCTGATGCTTTTTTGATTCAGGCGGGGAGTGGAGCGGTTACTTTTGGAAGCCCTAATAGTCCGGGAGTGACCAAAGGAACAGCAAAAGATACTTTGCTTGCAACATATAATGACCTTGATAATGTCAAGCAACTTTTTGAGGCGAACTTGGGTGATATCGCTGCAATTATTATTGAACCAGTTGCTGGGAATATGGGTTGTATCCCTCCTACAGACGGTTTTTTGGAAGGCCTAAGAACCCTATGTAATACACACGGTGCTTTGCTCATTTTTGATGAGGTAATGACTGGTTTTCGATTGGCTAAAGGCGGGGTTCAGGAATTAATGGGGATCACTGCAGATATTGTGACGTATGGGAAGGTTATCGGTGGGGGACTTCCGGTAGGTGCCTTTGCAGCGAGAAATGAAATTATGGAACATCTGGCACCTTTAGGTCCAGTCTATCAAGCAGGGACTTTAAGCGGTAATCCGCTGGCTATGGCAGCTGGATTGGCTATGTTGCAGGCTATTGATAGTGATGCAGGACTTTTTAAACGACTGGAAGAAAAAACGATCTATCTCCATCAAGGAATTGCAAATGCCTTAAATAAGCATCATATTACGCATACCATTAATCGATTGGGATCAATGATCTCTGTTCATTTTGCTGAGAGCGCTGTAACTGATTTTAAAAGCGCTGGTCAAGGAGATAATGATACCTTTAAAAAGTTCTTTCATGGGTTGCTGGAAGAAGGTATTTATATTGCGCCTAGTGCCTATGAAACCTGGTTTATTACCGATGCATTGACCTATGGTGACCTTGACGAAACGATAGCTGCTGTGGAGAAAGTAGCTATTACGCTATAAAATAAAAAAGAGCACTAACAACTGTTGGTACTCTTTTACGCACTGTTGAACTGCTATCTAGGATCTACGCTTCGTGCGTCGGTGAGTTCTTCGTCCTTTATCGCCTTGTTTACGGCCTCCACGTTTTGCTTTTAGCTTACGCCATAATTCAAATTGATCTGCATTTAAAATGTTTTTCATGGCACGTTGATGGGCAATCTGGGCATCAAGGGCTTTATTTTTAAAAGCAATACGTTCTTCTTTGGTTGGAATTTTTCCTTCTTTCTTATAGTTTTCACGTGTTTGTTTAGCAACTTCTCTTTGTTGAGCTTGTTGTAATAATAATTGTTGCACCTGTTGTGCTTGTCCGTCACTAAGGTCTAAAGCTAAGGTCATTTGTTTGGTGCGAAGCTGGGCTGCTTCGGTTGGGTCGATTGGACCTCTTCTTTGTTGCTGTTGTGCCTGCAATCCAAGGCTTGCAAATAATGCAATAATGACTATGATTCTCATGTATATATTGTTTGTATTTGGTTCTATGACCGTAACTAGAGCGAAAGGTTTAAAACGGAAAGGTTAATAAATGTTAAGGTGAGTAAAGATATTTAATCACGTCTATTTATATATAAATTAGAAATGATCTCTTCACAAATAGTGTTTAATTGAACTATCGCCAAACTATGATTATATTCATAATTAAGGTTTTTGTCTTCCTTACTTGTTTCTAATTGAAATTTGGAGAAGTTTTGTATGAACTCCACATTGTTATTATAAAACCAAAAATAGCGGTGAGGCCCGTGAATTTCTGTCATTGCACTGACTTGAAATTTATTGTGACTTATCGTATCTATTTTAAGAGCATATTCTCTAACATTTTCTGTTTTTAATTGATCCAAATGCTTTTTGTAAAACTCAATAGGGGTGGATTTTGAGAGTTTAATTGCTTTAAAACCACCACAATTGTCATATTTTTTCACCCACGTTTGTCTGCCATCTTTCCAAAAAGCATACATCGTAAAATAGCGATCGTGTATTCTACAGGCATTGGGATCATCCGAATCAAATATTCTAAATCCACCGTAGGTAATATGTTTAACAAGAAAAAAATCTGAAATGTTCTCCTGTTCCATTTTAGCTCTAAAGACCGTAATTAAGGAATCAGTAGGATCTTTTCTTTGTTGTGCAAAAGAGAGGTGAGGAAATAGTAGGAGGAAAAAAATGAGTTTTTGCATTTTGATATGTTATATTTTTATCTCCCAATATGCATTTGATTTTTCGAGTTATTATTAGATCAATAGATATATTAATTATCAAAGTACATTGAAATCTTAAACTGGATGATAAACAATATACGTAATTAACTAATGGATATTTAATAAGATAATTGTGTATGTATTCAGTCGATAATGATAATCTGAACTAGTTGATCTTCTTCTTTCCCTCACTAACTCTTTCTCTTCCCTCATTTACAGTTTTGTTAGGATGCCTGTTGTTCTACTTTTAGAATAACAAATTCAAACAATGATGAAATCAAAATTAATGTTCCTGGTAGTTCCACTGATTGTAGTGGGAGTGCTATTCGGTATTTCCCGAAAAGAGAAAAAGGCACGTGTTTTAGAATCTATAGACGGTTGCGTGTTTATGACGGTTATGGGAGAACAATCTTCCAAAGATGATGCGCAGTATAAAACGGACGAAAATGTGATGTTATCCGTAAGAGATGGTTTATCCTGGCTAGCTACTGCTCAGTTACCTAATGGAGGTTATGGAGCAGGAAGTCATCAGGCACAACATGTAAAAGATCCGCATGCCGTACCAGCAGATCCTGCGACAACGGCCATGGTCGCTATGGCGATCTTAAGAAGTGGGAATACCTTTGAAAAAGGTGTGCATAGTGGAGAATTGAGGAAAGCTTTGAACTATCTTCTGGAGACTATTGAAAATACCGATAAGAAAGCCCCGTATATTACAGAAGTGCGTGGTACCCAAATCCAGACAAAATTGGGGCAAAATATAGATGCGGTGCTCGCTGCACAATTTCTGTCCACAGTAATTGATAGAGATCCAAAAAATGTAGATTTAAAACGGGTACATCGTTGTCTGGATATCTGCGTGGCAAAAATCACAGATGGTACAGATGCCGATGGAAAACAACAAGGCGCAGGTTGGGCTGGTGTTTTGCAGAGCAGTCTTGCTACAAGTGCCTTAGAATCTGCGCAGGCGGTAGGTGTTGAGCTGGAAGAAGTTGTCATTGAACGATCCAGGGCTTATCAGAAAAGTAATTTTGATGCAGATTCTGGTGGTGTAAAAACGGCCGATGGTGCTGGAGTGATGTTATATGCGGTAAGTGGCAGTGTAAGAGGTAGTGCCAAAGAAGCGCGTAAAGCAGTAGAAGCAATCGATAAGGCAAAAGAGAAAGGGTTATTGGAAGACGATGCCGAGATTAATGCTTATAACCTACAGAAGGCGGGACTTGATGATGCTAAAGCCTTAGAATATACGACGGCATATAAAGTCTATAATGCAGCAAAAAATACAGCACAACAGGAAGAGGTGCTGAGTGGGTTTGGGAATAATGGAGGTGAAGAGTTTTTGAGCTTTCTGCAAACAGGAGAGTCTATGGTAGTTAATAAAGATGAGGATTGGAAAAAGTGGTATGATGATATGAGTGGACGTATTTTAAAAATACAAAACGGAGATGGAAGTTGGAACGGTCATCATTGTATTACAAGTCCTGTCTTTTGTACTGCCACCAGCTTACTCTTGCTTACCGTTGAAAATGATATTGAGTTTTTAAGAAAGGTAGGTTCTTAGGCTACAATAGGATTATGAAAATAATCATAAAAAAAGCCCCGGATTCGGGGCTTTTTTACATATATATAATTGATATTATTTTGGATCTAGAATAAGATCAATACGTTCTACTAAATCACTTAAGTGATATCTACTCATTTGATCACGGGTACGACCGATGGCTGCCTGAGTAGCACGACGTAAATTCTTAAGCTCAGCACGCACTACAGGGCGAATATCACTCTGACTTACATTAATATTGGTTCTACTAGAGAAACGAGCAAAAGCAGCAGGGATTCTTGCTTGATTTTGTGTCATTAAAAATTCCAAACGATCCACATAGGCACGTTGTAAATTTCTACGATAAACATCAATAGTTTTTCCAGCGCCTAACTCACTAAAGAGTCCTTTACGTAAATCCTGCATCATAGAGAGGTATGTGTATGCTTCACCAGCATTAAGTGCTTCGTTTTCGATCATTCGGGCAATACGACCAAAATCAAGAATACTGTTTAACGTACGAACTTGCATCCCACGGATACGCTCAACACTTCCAGCAGCTTGTACTTTGTCAAAAATATTTTGATCTAACATCCAATCTGGAGTGTCAAATAGGTTTTCCTGAAGGAAATCTAAAGCTTCTTTTTGTTTCGCAGCAGCGACATGAGTATAGACAGCTCCATTTTGATCATAAGTTTTGTAATATTCATACACCCCACCGATATTTCCGGTAACGTGCCCCATATAACGACCAAACTGTCCCAATACCTGACCATACATGGTTTGTAGATCGTCATAGTTTTTACCGTCTTCGGCCGTCCACTCAATAAGATTAGGAACGATACGCTTTAAGTTAGCAATACCATACATACTTGCTTTCATAGCATCATCACCTAAATCTTCAGTTTGTGAGCTTGGATCAATCACACCAAATTGTTGACGTCCGAAACGATACATTGGATCATCTGCGTGATCAAGTATCCATTTATCCAGTGTTTCTTTTTCGTCTTCGGCAGATTTGTTCAGGATAGGCTTATATCCCCAACGAATGGCGTGTTTGTCATAAATGCCAATATTAGGCATTAAGGCCACATCACCATCACCGGGTTGCGCTACATAATTAAAACGAGCGTAATCCATGATAGAAGGTGCTGTACCATATTTTTTGGTAAACTCAGGATCTCTTAATTTGTCAACGGGATAAGCAACACTACTTCCCATATTATGAGGTAACCCTAAGGTATGTCCTACCTCGTGTGCCGATACAAAACGGATCAAACGACCCATAATCTCATCTTTAAATTCTACACCACGGGCGTCTGGATTAATGGCAGCGGTTTGTACAAAGAACCAGTTGCGCAATAGGGTCATTACATTATGATACCAGTTAATGTCTGATTCCAGAATTTCTCCTGTTCTTGGGTCACTGACGTGAGGTCCGTTTGCATTAGGAATAGGAGAAGCCAGATAACGTACTACACTATAGCGTACATCTTCAGGACTCCAATCTGGATCTTCTTCTACCGTAGGAGGGTCTTTTGCAAGAATCGCGTTTTTAAAACCTGCTGCTTCAAAAGCAACTTGCCAGTCTTCAATACCTTGCTTAATGTATTTACGCCAAACTTCTGGAGTGGCACGATCTATATAATAGACAATAGGTTTTTTTGGTTCAACCAGTTCACCACGATTGTAGGCCGCAATGTCTTCATCTTTGACTTCCAGTCTCCAACGATCAAGATACGTAACTGTCTTACTTTTTTGAGCCTCCAATCCGTAATCAGTTTGACCGCGAGCAAACCAACCCACACGTTGATCAAAGTAACGACGCTTCATCGGGTTGTCCGGAAGGAGGATCATAGAATTACTCATTAATAATGATAATGATCCTGTAGCTGCATTTGAAGGAGGTGTTCCTGCATTGTACGTTTTTACGTGACGTACTTCAATATTGCGAGGGTAACTACGTATGGTGTCAATATAAGAACGCTTTTCGTCAAGGCGAGAAACCTTAAGTCCCTGACGGCGTCCTTGCGGAAGTCCGAGAGGTTTAACATCTTTTGAGAATAACTCGGTAGCATCAATAACTGTATTTCTTGTTTTGGCCACCGTATCTTTATGATAGGCTTTAATATCAAAAGCATACAAAACAGGTTCAAAATTACTGTTTTTTACTGCTTCAGAAACAGGAAGGGAATCGGCAGCAATCACTTGATGCGATACGACCCGTAATAGTACTTTTTTGTCTTTTACTTCCCAGCGTAGGACAGAGGTGTTTTGCTTGCCACCACCAAAACCAAGGCCATTGGCTGTTTTAGCAATACGAGTAACCATCAACATCTCCTTATTGAAAAGGCTGTCTGGGATTTCATAGAAGTACTTCCCGTCCAGTTTATGTACGGTAAAGAGTCCTTCATCTGTTTTGGCTTCTTTGGTAATTACCTTTTTATAAGGTTGGATGGCATTTTTCTTAGGCGCTTTTTTAGGAGCAGGAGCTTCTGTTTTTGCTTTTTTGCTTTTCTTTTTGCGCTTGGATTGCGCATAACCACCACTCAACATCGTTAGCGTGAGTAGTAGAGTCAGGAGGAATTTTATTCTTTTCATTTTAGTGGTTTAATTAATCGCGGAAGGTATGAAATGTAATAAGTGCTTGCTGTGAAGGTATTGTTAAAGCTATCTCTGCTTTTTTAAGACTTATTTTGAATGAGTTTCAAGGTGATAGGGTATAAGGCTCGGTTTTCATTTTTGGCTTTAAGCCAGGCAAAATAACTGATCATAAAAACGTCTGAAGAACGTCCGGTTGTATCAGTAAAATGTGTTTTGAGTTGACTCTTAAAGGTGTCCGTTTTGACAATCTCCGGTTTGAGATATATTTTTTGTAATAAGTCAAAAAATCGGGCAATCTGTTTGTCTTGTTTTAACAGCATTTTATTGGCACGTTTGAAACGATTGATTAGAGACTCAACAAGACTAATGTGTCCTAACTCCAAATGAATAATCATTCCGATCAATTCTTTTTTGATTACCCAATCTATACCCATTTTTTTGCGATACCAATTATCGGTATGTCTAAATTTAGTAATGCTTTTCCATGCTAGTTTGTAATTTTCTTGTTGTGCATAGAATGTGATTAGACATAGGAGAAGATCAGGGTTTTCTGTTTTAGAACCAGACGTTTCAAAATGTTCTTCAAGAAGATGGACGGCTTCGATAGCCTTCCCCGTATAATTAAGGTTAAGGGATTTAATAAGGAGGTAGCTTTCGCGAAAGCGTACATTGTATTTTTCTTTTTCGGCCAGTAATTGTTCGTGCATTTGAGTGAGAAATTGTTCAGACTCGTTAAAGGCTTTGTTTCTAAAATAGGCATTAGCCAAAAAATAGAGAATTTGGATATGATAAAAGCGATGTTTGTTAATATTAGTTTTGGCGCGAAGTTGTCTATATATACGCTGAATGAAAGGGAGTGCCTCTGCAAAGTTATGCTCCAGATGTGCTGTTGAATTAATAAGATCCAGAATCTGATAAAAGGATTTAATGCTGAGCGAAGTATTAATGGAGATTTGAAATTTTTCAAAAGTATGTTGTAAAATATCCAGATTATGAGAGTTGTCCAGAAGTGATGCCTGTTGCAATTGCTGTTTGATATAGGCAGCGGCAAGATTGAGGTTTTCCTGTTGTCGATGTAGTTCTTGATTGTGATTAAAAGCTTTGATGAGATCTTCTAGGATAACTTCGGGGTGCAGATGTGCATACTGAATTTGCGTATGGTATATCTCCCCAAGGATGGAAAACAGTTCATGCTCTTGAGCTTTAACCTGTGCCTTGTTTATTATTTTGCAGGCAACCTTAGGTTGATCTCTTTCATAAAGAACCCTGGCAGTAAGTAATAATTTAAGGGTATCAAATTCCTGAGAAGTTTCTGTTTCAAAATTATATACAGCAATAAAATCAATAAGATTATCCTGTAGTCTTTTGGATAACCCATGAAAGGCATTACGGGAAGGTTTGCCGTATACTACTTCATCCAGTTTGTGAAGGGGTATCTCATTTTTGAGCAGTAATTTATACAGTGTGATGTTTTTGACATCTTTTCTTTTGTTTTTAAGACGCAAATCTGCCTGAAATAATACTTTTTCTTCTGGGGATAGTGTGTTTATTATAGCTTGTATATCCAATTTATATCGTAAGTTTTTATATGCTTAAATAGCTAAATATAAGTATATAAAATAATATTATTAATATATTAAGCATAAGTAATTGTGAAATTTTAAGTTTTGTGATTTGCTGACTACCGCCATTTTTGTGCTGTCAAACTAATAAGGCAATTATGGAATTTAATAATAAGAAACTTTCTCGTACTTCACGGTTTATCTATTATTTCATCAGTATCATACTGGCGTTCTTTCTTATTGCTTTAGCCAATAAGATTATAGATGACCTGGATAGTGTGGGATATCGCCCACAATTGGAAGATTTTGAAAAGGACACTCGTAAGGAGGAGTTTAAGCAAAAGGGGAATGCCATTATGGATAGCCTCGAAACAGAACGATCCAAAGAGAGAGCACTCCAGTTACAATTGAAACTGGCTCAAAATGCACTTACAGAACAGAAAGCTTCCTTTGAGAATTGGGTGGATACACGCAAAACCACAGAATCTAATGCAATAAACCTTGAATTACAAAAACGTACCTATAAACAGGACTCTCTGCGTACTGTTATTAAAAATTTACAGGCAACATCCATAAAATTGACTGCCGCTGTTGATGCTATAGAACGCTATCAAGATGAGAATTTTGCTGCTATTGCGGCCGAAACCAATAAAGTTTATGAAAGCTATGACAAAGCACAACGTGGTTTTGAATTGAAAGTATTTCTGACCCGCTTATTATTTGTGCTTCCTATTTTGATACTAGGTGTTTTTATGCTTATGCGAAAGCGGAAGAACAAATTCTGGCCCTTATATAGGGGATTTATCTTTTTTGGGTTTTATGCCTTCTTTTTTGGTCTGGTTCCCTATTTGCCTTATTACGGAGGTTATGTGCGATATACTATAGGCGTACTATTATCGGCACTTTTAGGAATCTATGCGATCAAACATTTGAGTGCTTTTATTCGTCGAAAAAAGGAAGAATTAAAACTATCGACACAGGAACGATCTATGAAAATCAAGGATGAGGTTGCCGAAAAAGCATTGGAGCAACATATGTGTCCGAGTTGTGGAAAAAATTATATGATTAATGAGCTACACCAACCGGTATCTGGAAAAGGTGCTGTAGGAAAGGTTGTATTGACAAAATTTTGCAGGCATTGTGGTATGGAACTATTCAAGGATTGTAATACCTGTGGCACTGAGAATTTTGCGCACTTTCCGCATTGTTATTCCTGCGGAGATCATATTGTGAGTCCCGAAGTGCAATAATTATTGTAAAAAATAAACTTAAAACTATGGAACGTATTATTAATTCAGATGTTATGGGGTTTTTAAATATTAAAACGAACTACTTAAAAGTGCTGGGGTATTCTTTGATATCAATTACTGCACTACTGTTGACAGCAATTTTGATAATTATTGTTGACCTGATGGTTTTTGGTTTTACTACTAATTCTGCAATAACCTGGGAGACTATCTGTCGCGAGTATATCGTAAACTATGGATCGTTGATGATCGTAGGAGGGATTTTGTTGTACTTAAACATTGCTAAATACTTAAAAGCAGAATACAAAGATTTTAAAGTATATGCAATCACGCTGTTGATCACTATTACTGTTTTTGTATATAGATTTCTTTTGTTGGGAATGTTATTTTGAAAAATCTGAAAGATGATGAAGAAAAGGAAAAACAGATTGCCAATTTCAAAAACAAGGCTTTTGAAATTCTATAAACATTGTGGACTCACAGTTTTTAAAAAACGATGTGTCCTTAAAAAGACAGATGTCTGATTATGAAAAAAATTCTAATCATTGTAATAGTATTGAATTATTCTTTTGCTTTTACCCAAACAGAAAAAGATATTCTTGAAAAAGATATTAAAAAGTATATACAAGCTATAAACGATTCAGACTATGAAGCTCAAATAAAATTCTATCCTGAATTTATTCTTGATTCTATTTCGAAAAAAGAACTTTTGAAAGAAATTAAAAATTTTCATTCTGAAAATGATCAATCGAAGATCATAATGGATACTGGATTCAAAATTGACACTATAATGATAATAGATTCTAGGAAATATGCAAGGATTTGTATGTCACAAAACATTATTATGGATTTTATCGAATTTAAGGGGGGGAATGGAATGGACTACGCAGTATCGGTGGCTTATAAGGTACTCATATTAGAATACGGGAAGGACAATGTAACTTATAATAATGACGAGTGGAAGTTTTATGTTAAATCGAATAATCCTATTTATGCCATTAAAACTGAAGATAATTGGACTTTTATTCACTTAAATGAAGAAACGGATAAATATATACCATCGAAAATTAAGCAATCAGATTGAATTAATTAAGTAAGTACGATGGATACATCCACATCAAATAATTAAACATAAAAATGAATAATCATGGAGGTATTTGGAAAACAAATAGATAAGCAAAAAGCACTCATTGGAATTCATCTAGGTATTGTAGGTTATTTTATAGCACTCTATCTCATTAATAGCTATAAAATAAAGCATGTTTTAATAGGAGTGTTTACCGAACTACTAACTATACCTATGCTTTTGGGGCAACTGCTATTCCTGATGATTAGTCTCAAATTTTTACTGAATAGAAATCAAAGTAGCCTATTCTTTAAGCTTAGTCTAGTTCTATTAACTGCCTGTCTAATACTTACGGTACGCAGTTTTTTCTAACTAAAAAAAGTAATACTAACCGTTTATCATAAATATAAATACTATGGAAACATCATTGGAACAACAGAAATCTTTTGTCAAAAAGGAAGTAATTAAGAAATCAACTGTTTTTGATAACAAGCCAACACCAGCTTTTATAGGAGCAGCCTGGGCGGCTTTGGGTGTGGGAATGATTGCCTTCTGCGTAGGGCTATGGAATGCAGAAATGGAGCTGAGTGAGAAAGGATATTATTTTACTGTTTTATTCTTTGGTCTTTTCTCCGTGGTATCCGTACAGAAAAGTGTCCGAGATAAGTTGGAAGGAATTCCAGTAACAGAGATCTATTATGGAATCAGTTGGTTTACGACCATCATGTCCATTGTGCTATTAGTTATAGGGCTGTGGAATGCCGATTTATGGCCTAGTGAAAAAGGATTTTATGGATTGGCATTTGTGTTGAGTCTTTTCGCTGCAGTTGCCGTACAAAAAAATACGCGCGATGTAAAGTTTATTGAACGTGAAAAGAAAAATGAAAAGGTCAGTATATAAGTGATTAGAAAGAATAAGTCGAGCATTTTGAAAGCATTAAACCCGAATTATGCAGTAGAACTTCGCAATGAGGACTGAAGGCGCAATAAAAACAAGTATTTTCTTAATTTCAGCATAGCATCGCTATGGTTAAATCAAAAAATACAGCGCAGCGATTGGTTTTGCAGTGATTTCAG
>CAZPTJ010000070.1:0-13932 GCA_964589085.1 uncultured Flavobacteriaceae bacterium
AATGTCATATTGTATGGTACTTTCAAGGTTCATCACAAAGTTCTAATGCATAATTCGGGTTAAACGAATTTAAATTAAAATCTAACCACATTTCAATAGGGCATATATAGATTGATATATGCTTAAAACCTAATTATGAAGAACTATCTATACCTACTTACTGTTAGTCTATTTTGTTTTGTTACTACCTCAGGAATTACTCAAAACTATCGCTCAAGAGGTGATTATAACCGTCTTGGCCTTCAGGCAAAATATGTGCTTTATGATATTGAAACCAATGATATTAATATATCAGGTGAAGGGGGTTTTTTAGGAGGGCTTGCGACAAGAGGTAAAATTTATAATAATTGGGGAGCAATCTTTGGGATAGATTTTTTTTCTGTAAATTTTGAAGTGGAGAGTAATACTGCACAAAATATAGACTATAACCTTATCGGCGTTCAAGTCAACGTATGGCCAAGTTATAATATTATTGGACAGCATTTGAGTATTGAAGCAGGGCCATCACTACAGATAAGTAGCAGATTACGACTGAATGACAACAATCTTGAGAATGCTATAATCCAAGGCCCCATCAATGTGAACGCAGAAGATCTTCAGGAAATATCCAGAATTGTACCGTTAGTAGGTGTAGGTATTTCCGGAGGTTTTGAGCGTGTTCGTTTTACAGTACATTATCAATATGGCCTTACCAATATTTTTAATAGGTTTAATGATCAAAATAATGGTAGTGCTACGACTAATTTTGATGGAAATGTATCTGCAATTGCAGGAGGTTTTATAGTGTATCTATAGCGTTTTGAATGCGGGATAAGGTTTCCTGTTTTCCAAGCAAAGCAGCTATTTCAAAAACATCAGGACCTTGCATAGCTCCTACAAGACTTAATCTTAACGGTTGCATTATTTTACCAAAACCCAATTCCTGTGAAGTGATCCATGCCTTAACGGTTGATTGAACAGAAGCAGCTTCAAATGTATCAATGCCTTCGATAACGCTCATAACCTTAGTCATTAAGGCAGCGGTATCCTCCTTCCAGGCTTTCTTGGCCGCTTTTTCATTATAAGATGTTGGTGCCTGAAAGAAATAATGACTCGCATCCCATAAGTCTTTAGTAAATACAGCACGTTCTTTTAATAATGTTGTAATGCGCAGTGCAAAATCATCTGTTGTTGGAATGTCTTTGGTTTGTAATAATTTTTGAAAATCTTTTGCAATTGTAGTAGTTTCTTTTTCCTGAAAATAATGTTGTTGAAACCATTTCGTTTTTTCTGGATCAAATTTTGCTCCTGCCTTATGAACACGATCAAGATCAAAGGCATCAATAAGTTGATCTAAAGAAAAAATTTCCTGTTCCGTTCCAGGATTCCAGCCCAGAAAAGCCAACATGTTTACTACGGCTTCCGAAAGGTATCCTTCTTCACGATAACCTGCTGAAACTTCATTGTTTTTAGGGTCTATCCATTCCAGAGGAAATACAGGGAAACCGCCTTTTGCACCGTCACGCTTGCTTAATTTACCTTTACCAACGGGTTTCATGATCAAAGGCAAATGAGCAAATTTGGGCGCTTCCCAACCAAAAGCTTTATATAATAAATAATGCAGGGGTAATGACGGTAACCATTCTTCACCACGAATAACATGGGTGATTTGCATCAAATGATCATCTACAATATTAGCAAGATGATAGGTAGGCATCCCATCAGATTTAAAAAGTACTTTATCGTCTAGGGTGTTGGTATCTATATAAATAGTCCCTCTTATTTCATCCTGCAGGACGATCTTTTCATCCTGCGGTGATTTAAATCTGATAACATAAGGTACTCCTGACGCCAAACGTTGTTGTACCTCGGTTTCTGGCAAAGCCAACCCATTTTCAAGTGCTAAGCGATTATGCCAGTTATATATAAAGGTTTTTCCTTGTGCCTCTTGATCCTTTCTGCGAGCATCCAATTGTTCTGCCGTATCAAAAGCATAGTAGGCATGTCCAGAGTCTAATAATGCTTTCGCGAAAGCTGCATATTGATCTTTACGCTCACTCTGCCGGTAAGGGCCAAAATCACCTTCCTTTCCAGGTCCTTCATCAAAAGGAATACCACACCAGTTCAAACTGTCGATAATATAATCTTCAGCCCCTGAGACATACCTGTTTTGATCGGTGTCTTCAATACGCAAAACAAAAGTGCCATTATGTTTTTTGGCATAGAGATAATTAAATAGTGCAGTGCGTACACCTCCAATATGTAAGGGACCTGTGGGACTTGGTGCAAAACGTACCCGAACCTGTTGTGACATAACCTATTATTTTAAGGCTGCAAAGATAGTAGAATAAGCTACTAGAACTAACCGTAAATTAACAAAAATGAGAGGTGCTTTTAGGCAATGGAGGCCACCTTCATTGCTTCGGGAATCCGCTTATTCATAATCTTAAACCATAGCGGAGGAAATAAGGAAAGCACCATACTGGTGGGATACCCAAAAGGTAATTGTGGACTGGTATCATGATAATCCAGTAATTGGTATTTTTTATTGGCTCGATAATGGTGATCGCTGTGACGAGTAAGTTCGTATAACATAATACGGCCTAGAATGTGGTTGCTATTCCAGGAATGAATCTCACGCACGCGTTCATAGCGTCCAGTTGCCGTTTTTAAGCGCAATAGTCCATAATGTTCTATGTAATTAATGGTTTCCAGAAAGATGAAACTGGAACAGGCAGCAGCAAATAAAACAAGAAGACCAGTTGTTCCAAAAAACCAATAACTCCCAAAAAGATATAGCATTTGCAATGGGATATACCACAACATATCGTTTTTAAACGAAAAGAAAGATTTATGTTCCCGTTTCAATAAGTCCAACTGAATGTTCCAGGCACTTATATATTGTCTAAAAATAGAAGTCACCCAAAAAGAGTATAAACTTTGATTGTAACGTGCGGTTGCGGGATCTTCTTTGGTCGCTGCTTTAAGATGATGACCAAAGTTGTGTTCTATATAAAAATGCATATATAGTGATGGAAGTAACATGAACTTTCCTAGATATTGTTCAAAACGATGTTTACGATGTCCCAATTCATGCGCAACATTAATACCGTTGGCGCTTAACACAATACCGCAGGAGAAAATAAGACCAATGAATTCTGTAGTTGAAGGCGAACCACTTGTTAGTACAAGTAAAGTTACAAGGACAGTGCTATAGATAATTAATACGTTGAAATAAAGTAAAAAATCTGTCCAGTGTAATTGGGATTTTTCTGATTTTTCTTCAGCTCCAATATTGGTGTCATCTAATGGGAAAATGAGTTCGAGAATGGGGATAAGCACAAAAGCATAAATGGGTGTAAGAAAAGACCAAGCACCTTGCAAATAAAGACCAATTGCTGCAGAAAGTGGTATAGAATATGCTGATAGATATTTAAGATCTTTCATAAACGGTAAATTTTAACAGGGCTTTATACCTATTGAATATTTGCAAAAGATAATAAAATTGTAGTTTAGAGGTTGCTATAGATAGAAAAATGAAGCGATTTAAGAATATTGAGCACAAATTAGAGCGGTTTATCCGAAAGTATTATACCAATGAATTAGTAAAAGGAGCCATTCTCTTTTTTGCTTTTGGCCTATTGTATTTTTTGATAACCCTACTTATCGAATATTTCTTTTGGTTAAGTCCTGCAGGTAGAGCAGTATTGTTTTGGTTATTTGTTGGTGTAGAAGTGACCTTATTGGCAAAGTTTATTGCACTACCTCTTTTGCGATTATTCAAACTTTCCAAAGGTATAGATTATCACAAAGCCGCTCAGATTATCGGAGATTTCTTTCCAGAAGTAAGCGATAAACTTCTTAATACCCTACAACTATATAATTCGGCAAAGGATGATGAGTTAATGCTTGCCAGTATTGAACAGAAAAGTGCAGGATTAGAACCTGTACCATTTAGGCTTGCTATAAACTTTAAAAAAAATGTCAAGTATCTTAAGTATGCCGCTATACCCGTGATTGTTTTTTTAGTTGCCAACTATATGGGCAAGGATGCCGTTTTTTCTAAGAGTTATCAACGGGTGGTTAATTATAGTGAGGCTTATGAACCTCCAGCTCCTTTTAGCTTTTTTGTGGTCAATGAGGAGCTTAAAGCGATTGAAAACAAAGATTTTAAATTAAACATACGTACTGTTGGAGATGTGGTACCTGAAGAGGCAGCTATTCACTTTAACAATGAAGTGTATTTTTTACAACAGATTGCTCCCGGAGAATACACTTTTACTTTTGAGCAGCCCAAAGAAGACCTTTCTTTTTATTTAAAGGCCAACAAAATTACTTCAGCACCCTATACACTCGAGGTGTTAGAAGTTCCCGTACTCGTTGATTTTGAAATGGTTTTAAACTACCCTAACCATACACAGAAAAGAACAGAAACTGTCAAGAATACTGGGAATGCAATTATTCCCGAAGGAACAAATGTCTCTTGGCAATTAAACACTAAGCAAACAGATGCTGTAGCATTGATTCTTAAAGACACGACTTATGCCTTTGAAACTCGAAATAAAGATCAGGAGGGAACAGCATTTGGGTTGACTAGAAACATCTATAATACGACTTCGTATGAAGTCAGCACCAGTAATTCCAATTTAAAAGATTACGAGAACCTTAGTTATAATTTACAGGTGATTAAAGATGAGTTTCCGGAAATTGATTTGGAAGCCAAAACCGACAGCATAAGTAATCAACAAACCTATTTTAATGGAAAGATAAGCGATGACTATGGACTTACTAAGCTTCGATTGGTGTATTATCCATCACAATCTAATGATAAACAATATAAGGATATAAATATTTCAAGAGGAAATGTAGATCAATTTATCTACGCCTTTCCGGACACCATCCAACTCGAAGAAGGACGCAATTATGAGTACTATTTTGAGGTTTTTGATAATGACGCTATACACAACTACAAAAGCACAAAAAGCAGCGCGTTCAGCTTCTTAAAATTGACCGATAGTGAGTTGGAACAACAACAATTGGAACAACAAGAACAAACCATTGAAGAATTAGACAAATCATTGGACAAGATAGAGCTTCAGGAAAAAGAACTTGAGGAGCTATCCCGGACACAGAAAGAAAAAGCGCAACTCAACTTTAATGATCAGAAAAAGCTAGAAAACTTTATAAAGAGGCAACAACAACAAGAACAAATACTCGAGCAATTTTCTAAGCAATTAAAAGAAAATTTAGAAGAGTTTCAAAAAGACGAACCACAAGACGATACTTTTAAAGAAGAATTGAAAGAACGTCTGGAACGTCAGGAAGAAAAACTAAAAGAAAACGAAAAACTACGGGAAGAACTGGAACGCTTACGCGAAAAAATAAGTAAGGAAGAATTGACAGAGAAACTTGAAAACCTCACTAAACAGAATAAGAATGACAAGAAGAATCTAGAACAGATTTTGGAGTTGACCAAACGATATTATGTTCATAAGAAAGCCGAAAAGATAGCCAGAGAGATTGAGAAACTGGCGGAGAAGCAGGAAGAGTTAAGTAAAAAGGATGGTGAAGAAAATAATAAAGAAGCTCAGGAAAAATTAAATGAAGCGTTTGAAAAACTGACGGAAGAGCTTAAGGAATTGAAAAAGGAAAATCAAGAATTGAAACGTCCTATGGAAATTCCAGGCGATGAAAAGAAAGAAGAAGAAATTAAAGAAGAACAGCAAGGAGCTACAGAAGAACTAGAGCAACAGGAACAAAAGGAACAACAAAGTGGAGAACCACAGGATAAAGGCGATGCCCAACAACAACAAAAAAAGGCGGCGCAAAAAATGAAACAATTAAGTGAGCAAATGCAATCTGCCATGCAAGCTTCAGGAGAAGAGGCATTGCAAGAAGATGCAGATATGCTAAGGCAGATTTTGGATAATCTATTGATATTTTCTTTTGAAGAAGAAGATCTCATGGGAGACTTTAGAAATATGGATAATAAGAATCCTAATTTTGCTAAGAAGCTAAGATATCAGAACGTGCTAAAACAGAACTTCAAACATGTAGACGACAGTTTATATGCATTATCATTAAGAAGACCTGAACTTAATGAGGTGATCAATGAGACGCTCACCGATATTGATTATAATATGAATAAGGCGTTGGAACGTCTGGCAGAGAATAGAATCTTGCAGGGCGTAAGCAATCAACAATACGTAGTTACAGGAGCTAATGAACTAGCAGATTTCTTAAGCAATAGTCTAGATCAAATGCAAAACCAGATGATGGGTCAAGGACAAGGTCAGGGCCAAGGTCAAGGCCAAGGACAGGGTCAAGGCCAAGGACAGGGGCAGCAGTTGCAGGATATTATCCAAAGCCAGGAACAGCTCAATGAACAAATGCAGGAAGGACAAAAAGGAGAAGATGGCGAAGGTAAAAAGGGAGGAAAAGAAGGAGAAGGAGAAGAAGGCCAAGATGGTAACGGAGAAGGTCAAGGACAAGGTGAGGGTGAAGGACAAGGCGAAGGACAAGGGGGCGAAGGAGGTGAAGGAAATCAAAATGGACAAGGACAAGGTGAAGGAAACGAGGGCGACGAGTATCAGCAAGGACTACTCTATGAAATCTATAAAGAACAACAACAATTACGACAGCAGCTACAAGATCAAATTGAAAAGAATGGCCTGGGAGGTAATGCAGAAGAATTGGTACGTGAGATGAAGGAAGTAGAACAACAACTATTAGATCAAGGTTTTAATAACGAAACCCTGGAACGTATGACACAACTAAAGCATGAATTACTAAAATTAAAGGAAGCTGCTTTTCAACAGGGAGAGGAAGAAAAGAGAGAAGCACGAACCAATTTAAAACAATACAGTAATCCCAATAACGCAAACATAGAAAATGCGCGTAAGTATTTCAATAACAATGAGATACTAAACAGAAAGACCCTTCCGCTTAAAGAAATCTACAAGAAAAAGGTCCAAGAGTATTTTCAACAGAAAGATGATTAATTTTCACAATGAAAATGGTTTTGAATTGAAGAACCCTGTTGTTTTGGAGGAATGGATTGTAAAGACAATCCTAACCGAAAATAGAACATTAGGAGAAATCAACTACATATTTTGTGATGACGAGTATTTGCATAAGATTAACATGGATTTTTTAAACCATGACACCTATACAGATATTATAAGCTTCGACTATACACAAGGAGAACTTATAAGTGGTGATATTTATATTTCTACAGAACGCGTAGCTGAAAATGCAGAACAGTTTAAGACGAGTTTCAACAATGAACTTAAACGAGTAATGGTACATGGGATTTTGCACTACTGTGGTTATGGAGACAAGACGGATGAAGAACAGAGATTAATGCGACAGAAGGAAGACTTTTATCTAAAACTTTGCTAGGTAACTTAATGTTCTTTGAGATTTGAAAAGAACTATCTTTGTGGACTTTTAACGCTAATGTTCCACGTGAAACAATGAGCTTATTTCAAGAAACATATGATGTCATAGTTGTGGGTGCTGGTCATGCCGGTTGTGAAGCAGCAGCAGCAGCAGCAAACATGGGGAGTAAAACACTACTGGTAACTATGAACCTTCAAACTATTGCACAAATGTCGTGCAATCCGGCTATGGGAGGTATTGCAAAAGGACAAATAGTTAGAGAGATAGATGCTTTGGGTGGTTATAGCGGCATTGTATCCGATGAAACTGCAATTCAATTTAAGATGCTCAACAAGTCTAAGGGTCCTGCAATGTGGAGTCCGAGAGTTCAGAGTGATCGCATGCGTTTTGCAGAATCATGGAGATTAAAATTGGAGAACACTCCTAATCTTGATTTCTATCAGGAGATGGTCACCGGATTAATGGTAGACAATGGATGCATCTCTGGAGTGAAAACCTCTTTAGGAATTGAAATAAAAGCACGCAGTGTTGTGCTTACTAATGGAACGTTTCTTAATGGATTAATTCATATTGGAGAGAAACAATTTGGTGGAGGAAGAGCTGGCGAAAGAGCTGCGACTGGAATTACCGAACAACTTATAAATTTTGGTTTTGATTCAGGAAGAATGAAGACGGGAACACCTCCGCGAGTTGATGGTCGTTCCTTGGACTTTTCTAAAATGATTATTCAACCCGGTGATGATGATCCGGAAAAATTCAGCTTTAGTAAGTATACGAGCCCGTTAGAAAAACAACGTGCTTGTCATATGACCTATACCTCTCCAGAAGTTCACGAACTACTAAAAGAGGGCTTTGATAGGTCCCCAATGTTTAATGGAAGTATTCAATCCATCGGCCCTAGGTATTGTCCGTCTATAGAAGATAAAATAAATCGTTTTGCCGATAAAGACAGGCATCAACTTTTTGTAGAACCAGAAGGTTGGGACACCGTTGAGATTTATGTCAATGGGTTTTCTACCTCTTTACCCGAAGAAGTACAATTCAAAGCACTACGGTCTGTTGTAGGATTTGAAAATGTAAAATTCTTCCGTCCTGGTTATGCTATAGAATATGATTATTTCCCGCCTACGCAATTGAAGCATACTCTGGAAACCAAACTTGTAAAAGGACTATACTTTGCGGGACAGATTAATGGAACGACCGGTTATGAAGAAGCCGCTTCTCAGGGAATCATGGCAGGCATGAACGCACATCTTAAAGTAAGGGAGGAAGAACCATTTATTCTTAAAAGGAATGAAGCATATATAGGCGTATTGATCGATGATCTTATTACCAAGGGAACAGAAGAGCCGTATCGCATGTTTACCTCAAGAGCAGAATATAGAACACTATTACGACAGGACAATGCCGATGAAAGACTGACACCGATTTCTCATAAAATTGGATTGGCCGATGAAGAACGATTAAGAGTGATGGAGGAAAAAAGAGAAGCTTCGGAAAAGATGGTGCAGTTTTTTAAGAATACCAGCATCCTTCCAGAAGAAGTAAATACTATTTTGGAAGAACGAGGTACAAGTCCAATGAAGCAATCAGATAAGATGTTTAAGGTCTTTTCTCGCCCACAGATAGCACTGGATGATATTAAGAAATTTGAGAAAGTAGCTGCGTATATTGACGAGAACAATATTGAAAAAGACGTATTGGAACAAGCCGAAATAAAAGTAAAGTACGCTGGATATATTGCCAAAGAAAAACTTAATGCCGACAAATTAAACCGTTTAGAAAATATAAAGATTCCTGATGATTTTGACTACTCAAAATTAAAATCGCTGTCTTATGAGGCGAAGGAAAAATTATCTAAAATACAGCCAACAACCATTTCTCAAGCATCAAGGATAAGTGGAGTTTCTCCGTCAGACATAAGTGTTCTTTTAGTTTATATGGGCCGTTAATGGCTGTATTGTTCCACGTGAAACATGAAATGCTCAGCTCAAATAGCAGACAAGTTCGGATAGTTTACAAGATGTAATAAGCGATCAAACCTAATATGCAAAACAAACTCACCGTTATTGATCATAGCGTTTCTGGAAAAACTTTTGAATTACATTATGATGAGACACATCATATGTGGATTACCCATCCTAAACCTTTAGAAGAAGAACTTCCGTCCTATTATGAAAGTGAAGATTATATTTCACATACTGATGGTAAGCGTTCACTTTTCGAGTTTGTCTATCAATATATAAAGGGGGTTATGCTTTCGCGAAAGCATAAACTCTTGAGACGTTATATGCCTCATGGAAATTCACTATTAGATATAGGAGCCGGAACAGGAGACTTTTTAAAATATTGTCAAAAGAATTCTTGGATAGTAGAAGGAGTGGAACCGAATAAAGGAGCAAGGGAAAGAGCTGCTGCAAAAAATCTGGAGGTACAGGAAAATATTACCACCATTTCCAAAACATATGATGTAATTACGATGTGGCACGTATTGGAACATGTGTATAATCTGGAAGAACAAATTGCTTGGTTGAAAAAGCATATTTCCAAAACGGGAGTTCTTTTTGTCGCCGTGCCTAATTTTGAATCTTATGATGCAGAATATTATGGATCCAATTGGGCCGCCTATGATGTCCCTCGACATTTATATCATTTTTCTAAAAAAGCGATAAGCCTTCTTTTTGAAAAACAAAACATGGAAATTAAAGCAACACACCCATTATATTTTGATGCTTACTATGTAAGTATGCTTTCCGAAAAATATCGTAAGTCCAAATCAAACACATTCAACGGAATTTATCAAGCTTGGAAATCTAATCGTAAAGCGCGGAAGACAGGGGCATATTCATCACTTATTTATGTAATCACTCATAAAACGTAAAATAAGCCCTTTTAAGAGCGCTTTACTCTTTCTCCTTGATAAGATATAGGATTATTCTCAATCGTCCGAATAAATACAGTTATATAAATCAATTCTAATAAGTCAGAATTATTGGGTAAAGAATCATTAATAAATAAAACTTATAGCTCAACTTTTTCGCTATTTGTAGGCTTTATGTAGTCAACTTGTTATTTTTGCGCACACCATAAACAAATGAATAAAAACAGAAGTTAGATAATTATGAACTATAGTAAGATAAAAAAAATAGGAGTATTGATTTTTGCAATGGGATTAACTATTGCTTGTGAAAATCAAAAAACAGGATTTGTTGATACCGAAGAATTACTTACGGAGTATAAGGAAATGAAAGATACACGAGAGCGTGCAAATCTTGCAAATCAGGAAATTCAAGGAGAATTAGATTTAAAAATCAAAGCGTATCAAATTAAGGAAGATTTATTTCGTCAAAATGGACCTTCTATGCCAAGAGCTAAGCAAGAAGAGAAAGCAAATGAATTACGTGCAGAAGTTCAGCAAATTCAGCAGGAACAACAATCACGACTGGGTAAATTACAAGTTGATAGTCAACGAGCGATCGATAGTGTAATTACCAAAGTGAAAGATAAAGTAAAGGCCTATGGTGAAGAAAATGGATATACGTATATCTATGGAAGCAATGACGCAGGAAGTGTACTTTATGGAAAGGAAGAAAATGATTTAACTACAATTATATTGGAAGAATTAAATGCTGGATATACCCCGGATAATAAATAGCCTATACATTATAAGATAAACAAAAAGGAGGGTTTTTCTAATCCTCCTTTTTGTTTTTAAAAGGATTATAATTTTTACTGTAGGAAGAGATTTAGAATCTGTTTGCTAAAAGCCAAACACCAAAGATCACTACAATAAAATAAATAACAATAGTTGAAGCTCCAGCATAATCCTTAGCAATACGCTGTCCAAATAGCAGAAATAATAAAGTAACTGCAGCGAGTAAAGCAGCATATAATGCCATTTGAACTTCATCCTGGACTATCAATTGATAAATACCCATAATAGCAAGTACACCAGCAGCGACTTCGGCAATCATTATAATTCCCAATGATAAAGGAACCATTGAGCCCATAAAAGTTTTTTCAAAATGTCCTTTGAGCCAACCGACCTGACCTTTCCAATCAATTATTTTATCAACTCCAGATTGTAAAAACGTAATAACAATAAAAAGGAGTATGAGTACTTCCGGACTGTTTTTCATTAAATGTCCCATAAGTTAACATCGTATTATTTTGGATTTAGTCGGATTTTTTATGCAATAGTCTAGTCAATTTGATAGAAAGATCCGTAAGAATGATACGTGCATTTCCATTGCGTTCAATATGGTAAGCAGCATCCTGAAGAGCCTCCGTAATTCCCATAATGTTATTTCCATGTACGAAAGGGGCAAACTTGGAAAGTTCAAATTGTGTTTGAGGTTCAAGATAAACCAGTTTAGGCACTTTATAATTAAGCAGTAGGGCCTGCCGAAAGAAATGCACACAGTAGTTTAAAAAGTTCTTTTGGGTTTCTCGTCCTGCTTTTGCAATATCTTCACTCCAAGTAATTAAATCGAGTACAGCACCCTTTTTTCCCTTGGCCCTAAATGCAGTACGCACCCAGGTTACAAACCATTCCTCAAATTGAAGATCATTAGCATCATTGTTTAAAATGCCTAATGCTGTGTTGTAATCTCCTTGGGAACGATAGGCTATTTTTTGTGCTTCAGCAGGAAGGCATTGCTCTCTTTTTAACAGAGCTTCCGTTATTTGAGAGGTGCTTAAATTGGGAAATTGTATTTTTTGACATCTAGATTTGATGGTATCTATCAATCGATCTTCTTGCTCTGTGAGTAATAAAAACAACGTTTTCTCTGGAGGCTCCTCAATAAGTTTTAATAGTTTATTTGCAGCAGCAGTATTCATTTTGTCCACCATCCAGAAAATAACCACTTTATAACCGCCTTCATAAGATTTTAAAGAAAGTGCTTTGGTAATAGATAAAGCTTCATCAACACCTATTTGAGCCTGCTTCTTTTCAATGCCTAAATGTTTATGCCATTCAAAGAGATTTGCATATGGGTTTATGGCCAAAAAACTACGCCATTCTGCCATAAATGATGTCGAAACCGGACGACTCTTTACTCGATCTGTTGTTGCTACAGGAAAAACAAAATGTAAATCTGGATGTGCTAACTGATTGAATTTCAGATCACAAGAATTATTTTTGTGATCATCATTATCTGGATTATTACAAATAATGTGACGAGCATAGGCCAAAGCCATGGGTAAAATTCCAGCCCCCGCTTTGCCGACAAAGAGTTGCGCATGAGCCACACGCCCTGATTGTGAACTACTTATGAGGTGCTTCTTGATAAAATCCTGCCCTATGACTTCGTTAAAAAGCATGACATCAAATATAACGGAAATCTAACGTAATCATCGGAGAGTTGCAGTTATATTTGCAGTTCAAAATATGATCCTTAGGATATAAATTTTTAAGAATAAATTTTTGCTTTTGGACGAATTCAACTAAAATTTTGGACTTATGAAAACTGTATATGATATCAATTTTGAAGGAAAAAAAGCACTAGTGCGAGTTGACTTTAATGTTCCATTAGATGATGATTTTAATGTGACTGATACGACGCGCATTGAAGCTGCAAAACCTACAATTCTTAAGATATTGGAAGATGGTGGAGCTCTTGTTTTGATGAGTCATTTAGGTCGTCCAAAAGGGATAGACGATCAGTTTTCATTGCGCCATATCTGTGGCAAGGTTTCTGAAATTTTAGGAGTAGAAGTCACTTTTATTGATGAATGTGTAGGTGATAAAGCAGAAGAAGCTGTCTTAGATTTGGAGATGGGAAGAATACTTCTTTTAGAAAACTTGAGATTTCATAAGGAAGAGACAGCTGGCGATATTGATTTTGCAAAAGCATTGTCAAAACTAGGAGATATTTACGTTAATGATGCGTTTGGAACCGCACATCGGGCACATGCGTCTACTACTATTGTGGCGCAATTTTTCCCAGAAAATAGATGCTCGGGAATCCTATTATCTAAAGAAATAGAAAGTCTGGATCGCGTGTTGAACAATAGTGAATCTCCAGTACTCGCAATTTTAGGTGGAGCAAAAGTATCTTCCAAAATTTCAGTTATAGAAAACATTTTGGAAAAGGTAGATGAAATGATTATCGGAGGAGGTATGGCCTACACCTTTATTAAGGCTCAAGGTGGAAAGATAGGAGACTCTATTTGCGAAGATGACAAACAAGCACTCGCATTATCCATTCTTAAAAAAGCGGAAGAAAATAACGTTAAAATTCACCTTCCTATAGATGTGCTTGCAGCCGATGATTTTTCTGAAACTGCGCAAACGCAGGATGCAGATATTTATGCAATTCCTGAAGGTTGGCAAGGACTAGACGTAGGACCTAAATCCTTTGTAATGTTTGATGAAGTCGTACAGCGGTCAAAAACAATATTATGGAATGGGCCTTTAGGGGTTTTTGAAATAACTCCTTTTGCTACTGGAACAATTGCCTTAGGCAAAAGTATAGCGACAGCAACTTCAAATGGCACATTCTCTCTAGTAGGAGGAGGAGATAGCGTAGCCGCTGTAAAACAGTTCGG
>CAZPTJ010000071.1:0-13742 GCA_964589085.1 uncultured Flavobacteriaceae bacterium
CCTAAGATTCATGAATTACGTTTATTTTACCATTTTCTTAAGAGCGCAGCTTAAGCATAATCCCTAATTTAAATACGAATTTAAAATTAATATACTATGAAAATAAAGAAGTTCAAAAATCTCAAAATCGACAATCTAGGAAAAATAATCGGAGGTACTGGTTTCGATATAAATGTATCAAATGCCACTACAGATTTACCTAGAGATAGAAACAATGTACAAATCTCGGCACGATCGCTTGTAGAATACAATGATAGGCGTTTTTCAAACTGAAAATCAAACTAAGACATTAACTTAATAAACTAAGAAAATGGAAGAGTTTAAAAACCACACTTTAGCAGAACTAAAAACTATAATTGGAGGAAGAAATACAAGTGACCTCCCAAGAGATAGAAACAATGTCCAAGATCCATTTAGAGCACTTTATGATTATAATCCATATCAGCCATAAACATTATTTACTAAATTGTTAGAGAAACAAAAAAGGCGATAGAAAACTATCGCCTTTTTTGTTTCTCTATTTACTTACGGGTGAGTACCATAAACCTTCGTTTATTCTTGGATAAGTTTGCCATAATAAATTTATCATAATCAAAACTCCCTCGAGTCGGACTATAAAAATCTTTCTTTCCGTCATTTTCCTTTATAAGTTCATAGGTTTCTTTGCCATCTTCATCATAGACAATATCGTATAATGCAGATTTCTCTAACCAGCTCTTTTTAATCTTCTTACGATCATTGGATTTTTTTGTAATATTTTTTCCTGTATTAAGCAGAATATGCAATTTACCGTCTATTTCAAATGCATTGTACGAGTGACTTCTAGCTGCCTTAAGAATATTACGACCCCATACTAAATTTCCATCTCGATCAAACTTTACGATAAGGATGTTGTCATAATGGTAGACGGTTTGTTGTGTAAAACCTCCATTACCATTAGAGACCTGTATTGTTGTAATATAAAACTCTTCCGCAGTTAAAAAAGCATTACCTTCTTCATCAAGCAAAGAATAATCTAAATAATAGGAGTTAAACTCTTTTTCCTTTTCCTTTCTGCGTTTAGCTTTGGCTTCGCCATAAATATCATTATATACATCGGCTGGAAATGGTGTTGTCTTTGGAGATATGTTAGCTATATTATCTTCTGTAAATGTATACGATATTCCTCCCTTCATTTGATTAGAACTATTTTCAGAATAAAATCCTAACATTCTTAGTTCTTCACCATATTGAGCAAAACGTAACTGCTGAACAAACTTATCACCGAGATCCACCACTTTTTTATCAGTGTTATTTGCACCTATTTTATGGATTTCATACGTATAATTAGCCTTTCCATCTTTTTTATCTTGTGTTCCTTTTTTATAGGATTTCCCTGCCAATATTACTTCGCGATTATCTGTAATAACAAAATCATCAACTGCATAAAAGTGGTCTTCACTATTAAAATATTCCTTTTTAAAGACTTCATTTAAATCGGTATTATATACATATATCTCAGACGTGCTTTTTCTCTTAGAAAAGACATTATTGGTCACCACAAAATAGTTTCCATCAGGAGATACTCTAAACTCATGAGACTGACCTCTTGAACCAGGATTATTAAAACCAAAGAAAAAACTTCGCCGTTTTTCTTCATTAACTACTTCAAAAAGCTTTTTCTTAATTACTTTTTCTGTAGTAGGATCGAAAGTTTGACAATACACAATCTTTGTTTTTTTGTCTACTCGATCAACGGTAAAGAATCGAACCAATCCATTTGTAGTAACACTTCCTATATACCCCTCATTTTTTTCTCGCTTTACCTCTACGTTAGATTTTAAATCATACCCTTGTGTAAAAGAACTTACAACAAAATATTTCTTGAGTGATCGTACTACTATATTTTCACCATTCTCCATTTGATGAACATTTAAAAGGATACTTCCCTTTTTAGTATCTTTAAATGGATTGGTTTCCTTAATATTGAAGTAACTACTTTGACTTAAACCTAAGGACGCATATGTAAGTAATAGTAGTAGTACAATTTTTTTCATAATTTATATTTTAAGCGCATAAAAATATATATATTTTTCCTTTATAAGGTATACATATAAACATAACTACCAATTACTCAATAATGGATCTTAAACTATCAAATAAAAAAGCTTTGGTTTGTGGAAGTACAGCTGGCATAGGAAAAGCAACTGCAATAGGATTAGCTCAGGAAGGCGCACATATTACCTTGGCAGCTCGTAACGAAGACAAACTCAAAGCTGTGTTAGCAGAACTTCCTAATAATGGATCGCAACGGCACGATTATATCATTGCAGATTTTTCAAATCCTCAACAGGTCGCTGAGGCTGTTAAAGCCACAAAGAATCATTATCATATTTTAATCAATAATACAGGAGGACCTCCAGGTGGACCTATCGTAAATGCGGAAATAGACGCTTTCGCGAAAGCGTTTACACAACATCTTCAAACAAATCATGTACTAACACAAGCTACTATTCCCGGAATGAAAGAAGTGGGATATGGACGGATTATTAACGTCATATCGACTTCCGTAAAGCAACCTTTGGATGGACTGGGTGTAAGTAATACCATACGCGGTGCAGTGGCCAACTGGGCAAAAACTATGGCTAATGAGTTGGGAAGTTTTGGTATCACGGTAAACAACGTATTACCGGGCGCTACAGCAACCGATCGATTGGCGTCAATTATAGAAAATAAAGCTAAAAAAACACAAAAAAGCATAGCTGCAATAAGCGATGCTATGCGTAATGGTATTCCCGCAAAACGTTTTGCACAACCCGAAGAAATTGCTAATGCCATTGTGTTTCTTGCTAGTGAAGCAGCTTCGTATATCAATGGTATAAATGTTCCTGTAGATGGTGGACGAACAAAATCCTTATAGATTTTGAATCTATTCAAGAAAAGGTTTCGTCCCGTTTTTATTACAACAAAGAGCATCTTTATTATAACACTCATTGTTATAGCATTGACCATTTGTGTTGTCTGGTTACAAGGGCTTCATCTTGATCGTTCTCTACTTCGTAACTCCCTGTTATCAACTTCCATTCTGTCCAGTTTTCTATTCCTATTTATGACTATTGGACTTTATAAAGGTTATAAATTAAAAGATAATGTAGGAAAAATAACAGATCGTTTTGACCTTGAAGATATTAAAGGTATCCAGCCCGATTGGCTACCAGATGGTGATATTGATTTAGATATAGGTGACGGATGTGGAGGACTGATAGCTGGTATCATCATATGGTTTTTTGCGGCTATCGTTGTTGGTATTTTAATTTTTTTATTAGGTACCATGTTATGGTTTTCTATTTTGTTACTATTTGCAATGCTCTATTGGATTTTCTTCAGAGGATTACGATTGGTTTTCAAAAAATCTAAAAAGTGTCAGGGAGATATCTTTCTGAGTGTTCGTTATGCTGGCGCTTATACGCTTTTTGCAACGGCCTGGCTCGTTATTATTCTGTTCATATTTGAACATGGGAATTATAGTCTTATCGCATTAGGATCTTTATTTTAATTTAAATGGTATAGCTTGAACATTTTGTAACTTTATCCAATGGACAAAAAACTGCGTATTAACGGACATTCCCATTTACTTCCTTATCCTGAAGAAATTCCTAAATTCATGAAGGACAAAGGAATTTTCTGGGTGGATGAAGAACGTAAATTTATGCTTCAAAAAAACTGGAAACGCCCGGTTACTGATTCCAGCTTCTTCTTACATGAAAAGTTAGAATGGATGGAGCGTAATAATATAGATCACGCGGTTGTTCTTAATTTATCACAACTTTATGGTAACGGACTTCGTCTGGAAGAAATGAAACAGGCATTACGTTTTCAGAACGATTATAATGCCCGTATTCAAGCAGAAAATCCATCAAAATTTACCTGTGGCTTTGTGGTACATCCGGGTTATGTGCGTGGTGCATTATGGGAAATAGAACGTTGTGTGGAAGAGTTGGGTATGGATCTATTATGTCTTCCTACTCATTATATGGACACCATAGGCACCTGGCGTTGTATTTTTGATGAAGAAAACGAACCTATATTCGAACTTGCCGATAAATACAATCTGGCCGTTGAGATTCATCCATATGATGGCGAGAAATTTATCTTACTGGAAAATGTAGCCTGGCGATTTCATTTGATCTGGATGCTGGCACAATGTGCAGATGCCTATCATTTTCTAACACTACAAGGGTATGCAGATAAATATCCCGGGATGCGTATTTGTTTTGCTCATGGAGGGCAGCTGGCTCAAATTAATTTAGGAAGACGTATTCAAGGTTTTGATGGCCGTCCGGATTTATTTGAAGGCATGACACATCCCAGAAAATCTGTTGGACATCCTAATATCTTTTTTGACACTTTAGTTCACGATACGGGTTCTTTAAAATTACTATTGGAAAATCAAGGATCAGATCAGGTTCTTATGGGATTAGATGATCCTTATCCTCTTGGAGAAATGGAAAGCGAACCTCAAAGTAGTTATCCTGGTAAAATTCTGGATTTAGCAGTAGATCGTAAAATCATTACGGAAAAAGAACACGAAGCTATTTGGGAATGTAACGTCATGCAATGGCTGTATGGCAATAATGATGCAAAAAAGGAAGCATTTAAAGTTAGAGTATTAGGTTAGTATTTAAAACAAAAAAGTAGCGATTGAGGAAGATAAGATTCCCGCTTTCGCGGAAATTAAATTATGCATTTTTTACCTGAGCAACTCGATAATTATGTTGTTAGTCACTCTGAAAATGAACCGGAGTACTTGCAGCAGCTTACACGGGAAACCTATCAAAAAATACTCCAGCCTAGAATGCTAAGCGGCCCATATCAAGGAAGGGTCTTAAGTATGATTTCCAAACTTGTGCGACCTAAAACTATTTTGGAAATAGGAACCTTTACGGGTTATTCTGCATTGTGCCTTGCTGAAGGACTTGCTCCTGAAGGGCAATTGCATACTATTGATATAAAAGAAGAGCTGGTTGATTTTCAACAAAAGCATTTTGATAAATCCCCTTTCGCGAAAGCGATCACGACACATCTAGGATCTGCACTGGATATCATCCCAACACTAGATATTAATTTTGATCTGGTATTTATTGATGCTGATAAACAGAATTATATAAACTACTTTCATTTGGTTATTGATAAAATGAATCCAGGCGGTATTATACTTTCTGATAATGTGCTCTGGAGTGGTAAAGTTATTGAACCACTAGATAAACAGGACAGGGACACTGCTGTACTTATAACTTATAATACACTCCTCAAACAAGATAATCGATTAGAAACCGTTGTACTTCCTATACGAGATGGGTTAACCATAAGCAGGGTAATCTCATAACGCTTTCCAAAATGACAACAATGATTAGGAATACCTTCCGATATACTCTTTTAATTGCCGGTGTCCTCTTTACATTAATTCTGACGCAATGTAGTGATGACGATCCCAATGATATAGGAAATGCAAACTTAGGCGAGATAAGAGCCCGTGTTAATCAAAATGTATTTTCGGCAAATGGTGAAAACGCCAGTGCTTTTTTATTTAATGATGTCCTGACTATCATAGGCATTAATGATTCCAATAGCGAACAAATAATACTTACTTCGGGAAATGTCATTACCACCGGAGTTATTGATCTTAGCGGAAACAATCTTATGACTAATGGGAGTTATATGATAAATGGCGAACCGGCATTTAATAGTACGGCAGACGGTGGTGGTGGAAGTCTGGAAATCACAATTCTTAATACTGAAAATCAATTTATTTCGGGTTCTTTTGAGTTTACAGGAACGCGTCCAGATGGAGGTATGGATGAAGAAGGGAATGCAACAAATGAGTCTCAGTTTATTGCCAGTGGTAGTTTTAATGCATTGGATTTACAATTTAGTATTCCTAATAATCCCGATAATACATTTTCTGCAATGGTGGACGGACAATCTTTTATATCAACAGCGGTCCAGGCAAGGGCAGTTACTACAGGAGGTATTACCACTATAAGTATTATTGCTTTGGATACAGAAAATGAACAGAGTATTTCTTTATCCATCCCTCTGGAAACGACGGGAAATCAAAATTTTGACACCTTTCCCGCCTTAGGAAATATAACCGGGCAATATAAAGCAGACGTTTTTGACAGTAGTACTTCAACCATCTTCAGTGCTGCGGGTGCTATAAATATTATGCAAAATAATGTGGAGTCACGCTCTATGAGTGGTACTTTTCAATTTATAGGAACAGATTTTACAGGAACGAGTCAAAATGAATTTGAAATTACCGAAGGAAGTTTCTCTATATTCTACTGATACTCGTTATACATTTTGCTTTTTAAAAAGTCTAAATAAGGTATATCCTAAAATACTACCTACAATAATTCCAACAATAATATCACTGGGATAATGGACTCCTACATAGATTCTGCTCCAACAGAATAGGAAAGGCCAAATTAAAAATAACCACACCCATTTAAACCGTTGCCGTAATGTAAAAATTACAAAAAGTGTAATGGTAATAGAAACGGCAGCATGTCCCGAAAAAAAACTATAATCGTCTGGTGTTTGTAAAATCCTTAAATAAGATTGCAACTCTCCATTATTACTGGGTCTGACACGATCAAATGTCATCTTTACAACTTCTGTAAGACCCAAACTAGTCCCCAAACTTATAAGGGAGAATATGATTGCAACAATGGCCTTTTTAAAGTGAAACGCTCGGATAAATAGAAAAAAGAAAAAGATATATAAGGGGATCCAATTCTTTATTTGAGTTATAAAAATCCAAAATCGATCATAGGTTTCACTACCAAGATTATTAAAGTAGAGAAGGACCTCTTTATCCCATTGTAATAGTTGTTCCCACATTGATCAAAACTGTCGCTTTATAGGGCCAGTAATTTCGTCAATATCTTCTTTGGCTTTATCGATCTCTTTTTTGATATCTTTTGTAACATCTATATCAATTCCATTTTTTTCTGCACTCTTCGTTATCTCCGTCTTGATATCGTTGGTCGCATCTTTAAGTTGACGCATGCCTTTCCCTAGTCCTCTTGCAATTTCTGGCACCTTATCTGCACCAAAAACCATGAGTACAATAAATACAATAAATGCAATCTCTCCACCGCTTATAAATAAAGGAAGTATTGTCATATGACAAAGATAAGTATTGCTTATAAAAAAGCCGACTACGAAAGTCGGCTTTTATCTATTTATGCTTTTGCGAAAGCTTATCCTTTAACTTTATCCTTAAAGTTCTCGAATTTACCGATCTTTTTAGGTTTAGGCCAAGAATTATTATCCGCATCAATATCTGCTGTTTCTAAATCCGGATCTACAGTGATTTTAGTAATTTCCTTATCTGAAGCAATCGCCTTGCTTACCTCAATATCATTTTTGCGCCAGATTTGTGCAGGATATGTTACCTTTTCAGTTGAACCATCGGCATACTCATACTCTACGATAAGTGGCATTGGTATTCCTCCTGGTTTTTCAAAAACAACATTGTATAAGTATTTAGGTTCCTCAATATTTGCGCGTTCTTCTGGAGTAAAATTATCTAAAATATACTCTTTAAGTGTTGGTGCATTTTCAAATAAGGATTTACCTCGCATAGACTCATCAAACTCTTCATCACCTTCTTCTACAACATAAACTCCTTCAATCTGACTAGGAGTTATACCAAAACGCTCCAGCATTTCTTTTCCTCTTTTTGTAGGTTTATCTGTTATAAAATAAGACTTAACTTCTTTTACTCCTATATCAACATACTCTGTACTATAGAACCAACCTCTCCAATACCAATCTAAATCAACAGCAGAAGCATCTTCCATAGTTCTGAAGAAATCTTCTGGCGTAGGGTGTTTAAACATCCATCGTTGTGCATATGTTTTGAAAGCGTGATCAAATAATTCAGGCCCCATTACTGTTTCTCTAAGAATGTTCAATGCTGTTGCTGGTTTACCGTAGGCATTTGCTCCAAGTTGGTATACATTTTCAGGATTAGACATTATAGGTGCAATACGCTCTTGATTTCCTTTCATATAGTTTACAATACCTGAGGGCGCTCCTCTACGTGATGGATACTTTGCATTTGTTCCAATAGCTTCAGGAAAGTTTTCTCCAAACTCCTGCTCCGTTAAATATTGCATAAAGGTATCCAGACCTTCATCCATCCATCCCCATTGACGCTCATCACTATTTACAATCATTGGGAAATAGTTGTGTCCCACTTCATGAATAATTACACTAATCATTCCATATTTCGTACGATCGCTATATGTTCCATCTTCATTAGGACGTCCATAATTCCAGCAAATCATTGGGTATTCCATTCCTTGACCACGTCCGTGAACAGATATAGCTTTAGGGTATGGGTAGTTAAATGTAAATTTAGAATAAGTATCCAAAGTTTGCACAACGGCTTTTGTAGAATACTCTTCCCATAATGGGTTTCCTTCTGGAGGATAAATAGATATAGCCATTACATTTCTTTCTGGGAAACGCACGGCTTGAGCATCCATAATATATCTTCGAGAAGAAGTAAAAGCAAAGTCTCTTACATTTTCTGCTCTTAATTTCCAAGTTTTTGTACGGGTTACATTTCCTGCAGCTTTGGCTTCTGCTTCTGCTTGCGTTCTAATAATAACAGGCTTATCAAAAGACTTTGTAGCCTGTTCCCATCGCTTCATTTCTTCTTTACTATATACATCTTTAAGATTTGCAATTTCACCAGTACCATCTAGTAAGTGATCTGCAGGAACAGTAATGTCAACTTCATAATCGCCAAAAGGTAAAGCGAATTCACCATTACCCCAGAATTGATAATTTTGCCATCCTTCTACTTCATTATATACTGCCATTCTTGGAAAGAATTGTGCAATAACATAGCCTTTATTACCATCACTATAGGTTTCATATCCCGAACGGGCTCTATTTACGGTGTGTTCTGGAATGTTGTAATCCCACTTAATTGAAAACTCAAAGGACTCCCCTGATTTTAATGCTTGTGGTAAATCGATGCGCATCATTGTAAAATTGATGGTATGCTTAAGAGGTCTTCCATTTTGAGAAACTTCATGAACGTTAAAGCCACCATCAAATGATTCACTCATATATTGCCCTACAAATCCTTCAACTTGAGATACAGGCGCTATCCCACTCCCGTTTTTGTCTTTAGCCGGTGAATCTTTAGATCTTATATTTTGATCCAGTTGCACCCATAAATATTCAAGGTCGTCTGGAGAATTATTTTGATAAGTAATTGTTTCATCTCCAGTTATTTTGTGCGTAGCATCATCAAGCTGAATCTTCATTTTATAATCAGCTGTATTCTGATAGTACTCATGCCCTGGAGCTCCCGAAGCTGTTCTATATGAATTAGGCGTAGCTAATTCTTCATATAATTGTCGGAATTTGTTAGAATTTTCGTGCCCTCCTGCACGTTCTTCAGATTGTTCTTCTTGAGCAATAAGACCCGTGCCCACAATAAGAAAAAGGGCACACATTACATATTTTAAGCGCATCATAAACGTAGAAATTAATTTATTATGGCTAAAAATAACCAAACTTGATTTTTTATAATACTATTCTGAAAAGTTTAACACCGCTTTGGCATTTCCTTCAATGAGTATCACGCTTTTTTTCTTACCCAAAACATCAGTATGCATCATGTTTTTTTGTTCTGGAAAGACATCCATCAAGAGCGTATTTTCAATTTGGAGCTTTTCTACATTTTTAATGTCAGTTACTTCAATATAACAGACTACAAAATCATCTTCATACTCCTTGCCCAAATAGTTTAACGATCGTACCGTATCATTTACCTTGATTTGTAGTTTGCTCTCCAAATACTTCTTAATATAACGATCAAGTTTTTTTTGATCTTTCGTTTCGTCTACGATTATAGATTCATCATAACGCTCTTGCAGTACTTCTTCAAGATCATCAAAAAATAATCGTGTAATAATCTGTAATGACTGTTCTTCTTTATTATAAACAACATCAGACACACTGAGATAATATTTATGCGTGAATGACCAAAGCAGAGAAACACTGCAGATAATGAATAGTATTTTAATAGTACTGTTCTTCATTCTTTAAACTTAAAATTTTTGATTATTTAACGACTAAGAATTAACATTTTAAAATTATGATTAGCAATTCTCATACCATTAATTTTGCTTTTCTTTTTCCTTTAAGATTAGATAAGGTTTAGACTTTTCCATCATAAATTCTAAAAGACCTAAAGCATCATTTGTTCCTACAAAAGCATTAGCTTTTTCATCTTCAAAAATATAGTATACAAAATCTTCAATTAAATCCTCAGGAATATTGAGTTCCTTCATATAGATGCTATCAGAAAATGTGACACGCGCATCCTCAACTTTCTTTGCAAATCGTGATACTTCCAAATGATGTCGTAACATTTTGAGACGGCCCGTTATTGCATTGAGTATAGGATTAAGCGGGATACCTCCACCACTTGACACTGCTTCATAATATCGCCGTTCTTCTACAGTACGGGGTTTTGCTGTATTTGCAGGTATGCCCAGTTGTTCTGCTGATAAAACAGGATTAACTTTTGTGTTTTCAGTATCGGTACTCAGATTTCCGGAAAGATTAACATTACTGATATTTACTTCATCTAGCTCTGTAATTTTAGGAATAAGATATAGAGAAATACGCTTGCGATTAAAAATTGTTTGATTCACAATTAACTGGCGAGATTCGTATTGCACCGCACTGATATTAATAGTATCGTTCAAACGAGCTTTTATCGTAAAACGTCCATCTGCATCTGTAATAGTACCAACCTTCAACGAAAGGTTGACCACATTGAGAGAAGCTTTATTAATTGTATCATTTAATACCCGACCTTCAAGTATAATAGTGTCCTGTGCATATACAGATTTAACACTTAAACATACTATCAAAAAATAAAATAGTCTCCTCATTTCTTATTTTTAAATTTTGGTTGCTCACCAAATTCTTCTTCTCTTGCTACCAAGTAAGCTTTGGCCTTCACTCTAAAATTATCAAACAATTGCAACCAATTCATTTCCTGTAATTCCTCCAGACTATTTTCACGCTCAACAATCCAAAATACAAAATCCCGAATAAGTAATTCCGGAATCTTAAAATCCTTTACATAAATGGAATCGGCAAATGAAGTTCTTAATTCATCTACTTCTTTTTCTAATCTTGAAATTGCTGCAATTTTCTTGAGCTTTCTATTCTTTCCGGAAAACGCATTAAGAATTCTATTTATGGAAATAGCTCCCAGTGTAACAGCATGAGGATTTGTATTGTGTGGTATCCTTGAAGTTTCTTGCCTATACCTACGCTCCTCAGCAGTGAGGTTTTCTCTTTTATTTTCTTGAAAACCTAATTCTTTCAAGGTGCGATTTCTATATACCTCACCTTCTGCATCCAATCTAAGGTCTCCATACAAGTCTATATTATTTATTCTTATTTCTCCTAAATCATTGATCTCAGGTGTAAGATAAAAGGTGACCTCTTTTCGTTCATATAGAATAGAATTAACTACAAATCGCAATTCTTTAAATTGTAATGCACTTATACTAATCGTATCATGAAGTTGTACTTTAATTCTAAAGCGACCGTCTTCACCTGTAATTGTTCCTTTATTTTGTGTAAGATTATATATGTTAAGAGATGTTGTACTTAAACTGTCATTAAGGATCTGTCCTTCCAGTAATACATCTTCCTGTCCATTTGCAATTAAAATGGAAAAAAACAATATCAATATTTTAAATAATAGTTTCAACTCTTAATTTTTTATTGGCATATCTATAGCCCCCTCATTTTCTTTCGTTTTTAAATAAGCATCCGATTTGGACAACATCAAGTTTAAAAGCTCTAAAAGGTTTTCTTTATCAATAGCATTAATAGCTTCTTCATCTTCGAAAACGTAGTACACAAAATCTTCAATTAATACTTCGGGAATATTAAGCTGCTTCATATAAAGACTATCCGAGAACTTATTTCTGTTCCTTTCAATTTTTGCTTGTAGCATTGAGATTTCCAAATATTTCTTCAGCATTTTTGTACGACCAGAAATAGCATTAATTAACGATCCTAGCGGACCTGCGCCTCCTGTTGCGCCATAAAATCTTCGTTCTTCAGGTGTCATTATTGGACGTGCATTAACCGGTAATCCCAGAGAAGCAGCCGTAATTTGAGGTTTAATCTTAGATGCCAGAACATCTTGCTTGAGATTTCCTGAAAGGGAAACATTACTCAATTGTACTTCTTCCAGCACATTAATTTTAGGAATAAGATAAAGACTGATACGCTTCCTGTTATATATGGTAGGTGTAATTATAATCTGCCTTGATTCATATTGGACACCACTAATATTAATGGTGTCACTAATTCGGGCTCTTATCTTAAACGCTCCATTAAGATCTGTAATTGTTCCTATTTTAAGACCTAAATTGACAATATTCAACTCTGTTTTCTCAATAGTATCATTTAAAATCTGACCTTCTATAACTACTTCTTCCTGTCCGCTAAGGTGTAGAGCTTGACAAAAAACACATAGGCAAACAAGAGTTCGTAGTTTTGTTATCAATTATTCTTTATGGTATTTTTAAATGACTTACTCTGAACAAGTAAAAACTCGATAAGATCAAGCTCATTTCCTTTTTTTAATAATTGCGCATCTAAACCGTTTTGTTCAGCATAAAAGATAAATGCACTTATTTTATCCATGGAGATATCAAGATTCTTTTTAAAGAATGCATCATTATACATGGTACGTATTTCACTATCAACATTAGGTTGAATAGCTTTTTTATCAACTTTATATCGATCACGCTTTTGAAAAGCCAGCTTGAAAATATTTACAAAATTGATCCCATTTTGATAGTTAAATCCCCTTAATGCAACATTATTTGCTGGTGTTAATTCATCAGGTTTTATTTCATTTTCTCGTTCCAACTCTGCAATGGTTTGTTCTGTAAATGTTACTCCGCTGTACGTTTCAACACTATTGGCGTCAACACGTATATTACCACTTAAATCATATGGGCGTACTACGACATCATTAAGTTGTTGGATATCTTCGGTGAGTTCTAATCGCAATCGCAAATTATCTACAATACCCTGGTCAATGATTACAATCACATTATTATATTGTATAGCGCTAAAAACAACACGATCATCAGCTTTTACTGCCAAAGTAAATGTCCCGGAAGCATCGGTAATTGTTCCAAGATTACTTGTCGTATTATACACGGTAATTCCTTCCTGATCATCTCCATTGGGAACTATTACGGTACCTTTAATTTTCACCCGTTGATCTGTTTGAGCAATTGTTGAAAGGGAAACGAGGGCTAGGATTATTAAGGCAATCTTTTTCATAAGTATATTTTTATGTTAAGTATTGTCTTGAAAATCACTTTAGGTTGTTTAGTTAGTTACAGAATCATTTTTTAATTATTGAATTCTGTTTTTTTTGAACATCTAAAGTAACTTCAAGGAACGCTATCAAAAACTTAAAGTGCATCTAAACTTTTGTTAAAAGGTCCATTTCTAAGAAAATTACGAAGAAAATGAGAATCTTTATGCATTATGAGTCGTAAAAGTTATGGCTAACTTTGCGTTCTAAATAATTTATGTATTTAGACTAGGATTCATACTTGTATCCTTTAACCCAGATTATGCATTAGAAAATCTATTACAACTTGAAAGTGCTGCAAAAT
>CAZPTJ010000072.1:0-13677 GCA_964589085.1 uncultured Flavobacteriaceae bacterium
ATAACTTTAATGCAGAATTTAATCAACTACAATTAAAATACCTGTTTATAGAAGATTAGAACAACATTAGATTAGTATAAAGGGAGTTGGATGGAATTATAAAGCATCTGACTCCCTTTTTTAATGCCCGATAGCATATGTAAATTCTTCTTATAAGTCAAGAAACAGGGTTTTTAAGCACATTCTTTATAGGGACAATCGAAATAATTGATCTTCTGAATACTAGAAGAGTGATTTCTTATGCTTAATATTTATCATAGATACTATTCTTTACTGGATTCATGAATCTCGATATACAAATTTAGGATGCGGTTAGCGGACTACATAATATTGCCGAATAAACAAGAAAACTCTCTAAAACATTTTAAAATGAAAAAAATTACTGTAATATGGTTGTTGGTTTTTGCTGCAACAGTTGTTCGAGCCCAAATCCCATTAAGTCATAATATAAATAACTCGTCTGTCGATCGATTTGCTACGCCCTGTGGACAAGATTTAGATGGAGATGGCGCACAAGATACAATTGTCGAAACATCCTGGTGGCGATCATATACGCCTTCAGATTTTGGTATTACAAATGATGTTACAGTCACCGATGCTTTTTATGTTTCTGCATCAGCAACAATAAGTGCAGCTTCGACTTCTGCTACAATTAGGCTATATACGACAGATGCTCCTTTTCCAACAGGAAATTTAACGGAGATAACATCAGAAACTGTCATACTAAGTATTGGAGATAGTGGGATTGGAAGACTTGTTACGTTGTCAAATCCTTTTGTTGTTGGGCCAGATGACGAGGTTGTCGTACAATTTGAAATAGCCGATTCAGATGTTATAGATTTTGCATTTAATGGTATGGGTGCCAATGGTGGTGGTCAAACGGCTCCTTCTTACTGGTCTAGCTCAGCTTGTGGATTTCCGGATATCGTAGATTTAGCAGATGTTATAACTACTGACAATCATATAGTGCTTAATCTCGTTGTTGATGAGGTTTTGGCTGTAGAAGAAAGTACAATACTTGCTGAAAGTGTATCGCTTTATCCAAATCCAACAAATGCAGGGATAACACTTGATTTCTCAAAGAACCTAGGAGAGGTTAACGTGCAAATAGCTACAATTTCTGGTCAGGTAGTTCTGGATAAAAATATAGAGGGAGGTATTGGGTCAACATCCTTAGATACAAGCAAACTTTCCACAGGCATTTATTTTGCAAATATTATAACGGCAGATGCCAATACGGTAATTAAGTTTATTAAAAACTGAATTTAAAAGAGGTTTGGCTTTATAGGGAATCATCTTAAATCATGTTAAGACGATTCCCTTTTTGTATTTTTACAGTAATGGAAGAATACGACTACCTAAAATATTTTAAAGCCCTTCATATTATCTTCGTCGTCACCTGGTTTGCAGGCTTGTTCTATATGCCAAGATTATTTATATATCAGATAGAAGCTCATGAAAAACTATCTCCAGATCGCGAAATCTTATTAAAACAATTAGGCTTGATGGCAAAACGGCTGTGGAAAATTATTACGGCCCCGTCACTGGTATTATGTACCTTGTTTGGATTGATGATGTTTTATATCAATCCAGATCTTATTTATGCCCCCTGGATGCAAATCAAATTAGGGTTTATTGTAATGTTGTATGTGTATCATGGAAAAACCTGGTCTATCTATAAGCAATTGCAAAACGGAACATTTAAGTACACGTCTAGATTTATGCGTATTTGGAATGAAGGCGCTACAATCATTCTTTTTGCGGTGGTGTTTCTTGCAATAACTAAAAGTGCAACAAATTGGTTATACGGTCTCTTTGGATTAATAGGACTTGGAATACTATTGATGTTAGGTATACGCCTATATCGAAAGATTCAGGAAAAGAACCCCGATGCTTAAGAAATGGAACAATTTATGAAACTCGGTCTAGGATAATTAAAAAGTAAGCTCGTTTATGTTCAAATTTGGTCGTAATTCTTTAGGTTCTCGCATTTTCTTTTCCTTGCTATCACTAGTGTTAATAACCTTTGCACTGATCGCAGTTGTCACTTATTTTCAATACAAAGAACAGGCAGAAGATTATAATAAAGAACGTCTCAAACGTAAAGAAATACAGATCAGAAAGAGTATTGATTATGTACTTCAGAAGACCACCTATTTGCAAACCACAGATAAAATTCCCTTTATTTTTAAGGATGAAATTTTTGAGATTGCACGTATTCAAGGTGAGAATCTTACATTATATGATCTAGAAGGGCAACCGCTTATTTCTTCAATGAATCGTATTGATAAATTAAATCAAGACCCAATACCTCCCGAAACACTTTTGATTTTAGAAACTTCCCCTGAAGAACGATATGTGGAGCAGGTGGAACAAGCTGTAGGTGAGGTTAAGGAGCAATTATCCTATTCTTTTATCACCAGTAGTAATTTTAAACCATTAGCGATACTTCAAATACGTTATGAAGACAGTGATTCCTTTATTAAAAAAGAACTACGTGAACTTATTATACGGTTAACGGTAGTTAACCTGTTGATGGTTATTATTGCTATTGTATTAGCTTACTTCTTAGCTCGTTATATAACACGCACATTGAAAACCATAGAAGAAAACATTAAGTTAACCCAACTGGATAAGCGTAATAAAAAAATTGAAAATGTTGAACTCCCTGATGAATTATTAACATTAGTTAATGCCTATAATGGCATGATTGATGAATTGGAAGGCAGTGCTGCGCAGTTAGCGCAGAGTGAACGCGAAGCTGCCTGGCGTGAGATGGCAAAACAAGTCGCTCATGAGATTAAAAACCCCTTAACGCCTATGCGTTTAACAGTTCAAAGTTTTGAGCGTAAGTTTAATCCCCAGGATCCAGACATCAATCAGAAAATAGGGGAATATAGTAATACACTTATTCAACAAATTGATACGATGAGTAGTATTGCTTCTGCTTTTTCAAATTTTGCAGATATGCCTGCCCAGCAAAGCGAAACTCTTGATGTTCCAAAAATTGTAAGACTGTCTTTGGAAATATTCACAGAGCATTATATTCATTTTGCACAAGCAGAAGAGGAAATTCTAGCCAAGTTTGATCGCACGCAATTGATTCGTGTGGTGACCAATTTGGTAAAAAATGCCATTCAGGCAACCAAAACCACAGAAAACCCGACTATTGCTGTTGATGTCAATATACATGAAGATCAGGTTCAGATTACCGTAATGGATAATGGTATAGGCATTACCGAAGAAAATAAGCCTAAGGTTTTTGAACCAAAGTTTACCACAAAAACCAGTGGAATGGGGTTAGGGTTAGCGATGGTAAAAAATATTCTGGAAACCTATAATGGAAGTATTACTTTTACATCCCAGGAAGGACAAGGCACTGTTTTTAAGGTGACCTTCCCAAGAGAGATTACATAACGAAATAAACCATACCAATGGATTTTAACAATATACTATTTAGTGAGAATAATGGTATTGCTACCATAACGATTAACAGACCTTCTAAACTCAACGCTCTTAATAAAGAAACCATAACAGAGTTGCATACCGCTTTCGCGAAAGCGGGTAATGATGCTGCGGTCAAAGTCATTATCATAACGGGCTCTGGAGAAAAGGCCTTTGTCGCCGGAGCTGATATTGCAGAGTTTGCCGATTTCTCAGTAACTGAAGGTGCTAACCTTGCTCGTGATGGACAGAAAACACTTTTTGACTTTGTGGAAAACCTGAATACACCTGTCATTGCTGCGATTAATGGTTTTGCACTAGGAGGTGGTCTGGAACTTGCGATGGCTGCTCACTTTAGAATCGCTAGCGATAATGCGCGTATGGGATTACCCGAAGTATCTTTGGGCGTTATTCCTGGCTATGGAGGTACACAACGTTTACCACAATTGGTAGGTAAAGGTCGTGCCATGGAACTCATTATGACCGCTGGAATGATAGACGCTACGACTGCCAAAGAGTATGGCCTTGTAAACCATATAACCACTCTAGAAGAACTACTTCCTTTAGCACAAAAAATTGCAGGTAAAATCATGCGAAATTCTTCTGTAGCGATTGCCGAAGGAATCAAGGCGATCAATGCAGGATTTAAAGATGGAATCCATGGCTTTGAAGCAGAGATTCAGGCTTTTGGGGAATGCTTTGGTACTGCTGATTTTAAAGAAGGAACACAAGCTTTTTTAGAAAAACGTAAAGCTGATTTTCCTGGAAAATAAATGGGTATAATTCTAATAAAATGACAATGAAAATAGTGATTTTTATTTGTGCTTTTGTAGTCTGCACCAGCGCGTTTGGGCAACAATTACCAAAAGTTAAAGGATCAGGAATTGTAGTTCTGGAAGAGCACGAGTTAGAAGTATCTATAAATACCCTAATCGTCGAAGGAGACTTTACGATTGTTCTATCACAAGGAGAAGCTCCTTTTTATAGTATTGAGACTGATGATAACCTTTTAGAATTTATAAAATTTGAGGTTGAAGATAGTACACTTACGATATCTGCAAATCATAGAATCACCAGAAAAAAGAAGCTCGATATTCAAGTTACATTAAATACGATACGTGCCATTAGTCTGGATGATGGAGCAAAAATGGAAGGGAATAAAACTTTAAAAGGAGAACGCCTTAATATTACTGCAGCAGATGGTGCGACATTTGAATTTGATGTCGAATATCTTGATGTCGTCCAGCTAGCCTTGTATACAAATGCCGATGGTTCGATACAAGCCAAAACGGGATACGGAAATATTAGTTTAGACAATAGAGCAAGTCTGGATGCCTATTTTGTTTCTGACAGTCTTATGATAGTGCAAAACGATACCGCCAAAATGAAATTAGACGGCTCTGTTGAGGAAAGTACTGTAAAAATAAAAGATAATGGCAAGTTCGAAGCAAAAGAGGCCAGTCTAAATAAAATTAAACTAAATATGTCGGACTCTTCTGATGCTATTGTAAATTGTAAAGAACAATTGGAGATTTATCTTGAAGATAGTGCTGCCTTAGATATCTATGGAGACCCAGAAATTAAAGTTGAAGGGTTGAAAAATAAAGCAAGAATTTCAAAGAAAGAATAGCCTTATAATTGTCTTAAGCAGAGAGCCGAGCTTGCAGGGTATTATAACTCCCACCCTTTACGATATACTCGTTTCACCCAGGCATTTGCATCTTCATAATTGGTCACCCGCATATTTTCACCATCCCATTTGATGGTTTTTCTACCTGGATAATTATAGGGGTCCCAATCCCCAAGCTTTTTCCCGTTCTTTAATACTTTATATTGGAAGGCTTTAATCGCCAGATTACCCATAAGCACTGCTTCGGTCAACGGACCACCATATGAGAACGGTGAGGAGGTGCTCGCACCACTTACGCAAGCTTCTACCCATTCTCCTGCATGAGAATGCTTCACACGTGCAATTGTTGGATCCGGAGTTTTAAAATCCTTCATACGTTCACTGGGTAACAAACGTGGATTTCCAGAGTAGGTATCTGTAACCATAATCCCATCACTACCATAGAAGATGCTTCCACCACCATTACCGCCTGGAGCCTCATCATCGCCCAATTCTGGCGGAAGATCAGGCATAATACCACCGTCATACCAGTTAAGGGAAAGATCTCCGTGAACCTTAGAGTCAAACTTTAAACGAACAATGGAAGATGGAGGACAAGCCTCTCTATAATCTGCTTCTACAAAATCTCCCGACCAGATCGTTGTACAACTAGCCTCAGCTTCATAAGGGAAACGAAGGTCTAGGGTCTTAAAAGGAGTCTCCATAATATGACATCCCATATCGCCCATAGCTCCTGTTCCAAAATCCCAGAACCCTCTCCATTTAAACGGAAGATAATTTTCATTATACGGTCGCATAGCTGCAGGACCTAACCATAAATCCCAATCCAGATGTTCCGGAATAGGTTGCCCCTCTTTAATATGCTTAAACCCTTGGGGCCATACGGGTCTGTTTGTCCAGCAATCTACACGGTATACTTTACCGATAACACCTGCATTAATCCACTCCTGTGCCTGTCGTATTCCTTCACTCGAAGCGCCTTGATTACCCATCTGAGTGACTATGCCGTTGTCTGCAGCAACCTGAGCCATCAGACGTGCTTCATAAATATTATGAGTTAGTGGTTTTTCAACATAGGCGTGTTTTTTAGCACGCATAAAAGGTAATGCTATTGTTGCATGGGTATGATCTGGAGTACCAACCATAATAGCATCTATTTCACTTAAGTGATTGTCGTAAAGCTGCCTAAAATCCCGATACTGTTTTGCTTTAGGATGTAGTTTATAACTTCCCGCTCCCATTCTATCATCGACATCACAAAGAGCTACGAACTTCACTTTACCATGATCGGTGAGTTCTCGCACAACACCACCACCGCGACCACCAACACCTACAGCACCTATATATAAGGTATCACTGGGAGGAATATGTGTTTTACCCAATACAAAACTGGGAACGATAGTAAAAGCAGCACCAGCCGCAGCTGATTTTTGAAGGAAAGAACGACGTTTCATAAAAAATAAGTTATCGTTGTCGACATAAAGTTAAGAAAAGTGATACAACTATATATACGGAAGTCATTAGTATATAAAAATCCAAATTCAAGAGAATAAATAATTGTTGCTCAATAAACTTGTAATTAGTGCTCTTTTTATATAATATTATGGAAAAATTACTGTTAAAAGGAAATATTCCTAAATATGAAAACAAATAAATGGATTAAAGGAAGAGGTGCGCAGGAAAATGTACACAATCAGTTTTTTGAACATCAACACGAAGCGCTTGATGATTATTTGAATTATTGCTTTCGCGATCCCGATAATTATCGGGACGAGGACCAGACGATTAAAACCAAATACATCAAAGTATTTCCAAAAACCATTGTAAATAAGGTGGATAGTCCGGATGTAGGAATGAATTATTCCTTAAATCCATATCAGGGTTGTGAACATGGATGTGTCTATTGTTATGCTCGTAATAGTCATGAATATTGGGGGTATAGTGCCGGATTGGATTTTGAAAGTGTTATTCTGATGAAACCCGATGCACCAAAATTGCTGGAAGAAAAGCTAAAAAAGAAATCCTGGAAAGCTTACCCTATTGTACTGTCAGGAAATACCGATTGTTATCAACCTATAGAACAAAAAATGCAAATTACCAGGGCGCTGCTAAAAGTGTTTTTAAAATACAGACATCCTGTAGGGATTATTACGAAGAATGCATTGGTACAGCGGGATATTGATATCTTAAGTGAACTGGCAAAAGATAATTTATGTAGGGTTATTATATCAGTGACATCACTATCAGAAAAAACACGTCGCTTGATGGAACCTCGTACAGCGAGTGTAAAAAAACGATTGCAAACTATAGAACGATTGAGTAAAGCAGGAATACCGGTAATGGTGATGGCGGGACCTGTTATTCCGGGAATCAATAGTCATGAGATTATTCCTTTAGTTAAAACGGTCACTCAAAGTGGGGCATTACATGTGGGTTATACTATAGTACGACTGAATGGAGCGATAGGGGCCATTTTTGAAAACTGGATCCGTAAAGCCTATCCTTACAGGGCAGATAAAGTACTGCATCAAATTGAACAATGTCATCTAGGGAAACGCAACGATTCCGAATTTGGAAGACGTATGAAAGGAGAAGGGCACATAGCAACACAGATCAATGATCAGTTTAGAATAGCTAAGAAAAAATATTTAAGAAGAAAGGTGCTACCCGATTTTAATTTGACGCTTCATGAACATTTTAAAAGTGATCAGTTACGTCTGTTTTGAAGTGATTCTATAGGTATTAAAGTAAATTTATATCGGTGTTAACTTACTAATACTGTTATTTGTGCTAATTTTAAGACTAGTCAAAACTTGCGATTATGTCTAAACAACCAACTAAACTCCTTTCCGTACTTGTATTTCTTTTTTTTAATACCCTTATTTATGGTCAAACAACATTTAGAGGTGTTGTCCTTGATGCAAAAAATAAGGCTCCTATCATCGAAGCCAAAATTGGGATTATAGGACAGGGAGTCGGAGAGATAACTAATGATAAAGGGTACTTTGTTTATTCAAAATACCATGAAGTATTAGATGAAGATAGCATTCTGGAGATTTCTGCCCAAGGATATAAGCCTATTATAAAAAAAGGAAGCGAAATACGTCAATTATTTGGTACTCCAAGTACGATCTATTTAGAAAAGGACAGAAAGTTTAAAAATAAAACGAGCACAGCCTTTGAAGATATTGTCTTGTACTGGGATAATTCTGCTTCTTCAGAGAAAAGAAACTTTAATACAGAATGGCAAACCGTTTCTCATTTTATACAGCGCAAAGAAGTTAAGAATATCAAACTTGTTGTTTTTAATACAGGGGTTATATGGGAAGAAGAAATTAATTTGAGTAAAACATCGCTCATTATGTTAAGAGATAAATTGGGCGCTATTAAATCTGAAGGATTATCTAACTATGATGTGATTGACAGCTTTGATGCAAGTGCCATATTATTGGTGTCTGATGGAAATCCTATTTTTGGAGAAGGACACTTTAGTTCTAATGTGCCCGTATATATAGTAGCGTCGGGATCAGGAAAAAATGAATATTTTAATAAACTAAGCAAATTTACTGGAGGGAAAATCCTTACTGTTCTTGAAAAGAATCAATTGGAAAAAGAATCTCTTATTGCAGCTACCTCAACAAACCTGAATACAAATAGCTCTAACATAACAGCTAATAAATTAATCACTTATGAATCTGTAATTAAGGGAAGTGTGAGTAGTGTTTTTGGACCTATTCAAGGAGCAAGTATCAGTATTAAAGGTAATCTGGAGGAGTATTATACAGAAGTAGACGGAGTTTTTTCAATTGTAGCAGATGAAACAGATATATTAAAATTCTCTTATTTAGGCATGCATCCTAAAACCTTAACAGGAAGAGAAGTGTTAAAAAATGGAAATATAGAATTGATTCCTAAAGCAGATGTTTTAGATGAAGTAACCTTAAAAGGTAAGAGTGATAAGGGGTCAGAAAAAATAGATATTGGTTTTGGAGAAGTTTCTAAAGATGCGTTAGGGATTGCTGTTAATCATATTAGTAGTGAAGATATTAAACCATCAGCTCAGTTTGTGACTGATATTTTAAGAGGGCAGTTTGCAGGTATTTTGGTCGTGCGTAATGGTCTGCTCGCTGGGCAAGAAAAAGTTTTGCTTAGAGGAGGAACCCCCGCTCTTTGGGTAGTTGATGGAGTAATTGTAAGTCCGACGAATCCAAGTGATCCAAATGCAGGTGTTCCACCAGATTTTTTGGATGCTCAGAATATTGAATCAATGACCATTATAAAATCCCCTGCTGGAACTGTTGCTTATGGAGGTGTTCCTGCCATTTTAGTTAAAACTAAAACAGCGACACGTTTTGAAAGACGTAAAGAGTCTGCATATAATTCGGCTTTGATTAAAGACAATGAATATACTGAAGAGCTTTCTTCAATAGACGATGGATTAATTGCAGCTAATCAGCGTAAAATGCTGAAAGGAAAAGTATATAATCCAGCTGGCCCCATTCAGGGAGCTAGTATTTTAAGAAGAGGAAGTTTTGATGAGTATTTTTCAAAAGCAGATGGGAGTTTTGCTATTCCGGCAACTGCAGGAGACATTCTTAATTTTAGTTATCTGGGGATGCATTCCAAAGGAATCGTGATTGAGGATGAACTGCAGTTTCTAGACATTCCTATGGAACCTATAGCAGAGTTGCTCGATGAAGTTGTATTAAAGGGGAAGGAAAGAGAAGACGAAAAAATACTTACTGCCTATGGAAAGGAATCAAGAGACAAAATAGGATATGCTATAAATTATTTGACAAGTGAAGAGATTAAACCCTCTGTTCAATACGTAAGTGATATTCTAAGAGGGCGATTTGCAGGGGTGACGGTAACTGGGTTTGGGCCAACAGCTAATCTTCGGTTAAGACCAGGATTAGGCACACCGCGATCACCTATACCATCATCTGGAGGAGTTGGTGATCCATCCAGCGGGAATAGATTTGCCTGGGTTATTGATAACAGTATTATTTTGGCGACTTTAGGGGAGATTAATTTATTTGTCGATCCCCATAATATTGAATCCCTAACTGTTTTGAAATCTAGCATTGCTACAAATAGGTATGGAACTATTGCTGTAGGTGGAGCCATTGTAATCAAAACAAAAACCCTCGTACCCCTTGAATCTCTTAATGCTGCTACCAATCCTAAATCGGCTTTAGTCAAGGGAAATACGTATGAAGAAAACTTAAAGACGATTGATATTGCCGCAAATGCTCCTTCATATATTAAAGAACTAATGCAGTTGCAAACTCTTTCAGAGCGTTATGAACGCTATGAAGAAATGGCAAGTGCACAGGATCCGTCCGTTGCATTTTATGTAGATATGGCACAGTATTTCCAGCAATATGATATAACAAGAGCCGGTCAGATATTGGACAAATTGGCTACGTTAGGACGTTCTAATGTAAAAGTATTGCGTGTGCTGGCTTATTTATACGAGGCAGGAAAAGATTATGAAAAGGCACGATTAACTTATGAACGAATTTTAAAATTAGCGCCTCATGAAACTCAGTCATATAGAGATTTAGCTTTGGTTTATCAGGAAGTAGGGGAATACAATAAATCACTAGAGCTATATATTAATATGTTGGGAGAACAAATCATGGGGCTTGATTTTTCTGGTTTGGAAAAACCTTTAAAGAGTGAATTAAATCACCTTGTTGCCAGGCATAAAGACAAGATCGCTTTTGACAGACTTCCAAATGAATGGTTACGAGTAGGGTATAAAATTGATTTGCGTATGGTCATCGAATGGTCTGATCGTTCTGCTCCTTTTGAATTTCAATTTGTAAATCCTGAACGGAAGTTTTTTGAATGGTCCCATACCTTAGATCAGAATAAAGAACGTCTCTTCCAGGAACAAGATCAAGGTTTCCAGACAGAAGAGTTTATTATAGATGATGCACCTCAGGGTGACTGGCTGGTTAATATTCAGTATTTAGGAGAAGCCGATGAGTTTACACTTCCTCCGTATCTGAAATATACCATCTATCGTAATTATGGAACACCTCAGGAGACTAAGGAGATTAAAGTCATAAAACTATATCTTCAGGAAGAAAAAGTTACCTTAAGTAAAATTAATGCTTAATTGAAGTTATAGACGTAATTTTAGGAATTTATAATGTATAACCGGCAATTATTGTTGGTTATACTACTTTAATTAAAATATGTTATGGAAAGTAAGAAGATCGGCATATGGAGTATATTGTGTTTTATGGGCATGTCTCTGAGTCTGATGGGACAAACCAATTTTAGAGGTAAGGTCTTAGATGCAGAAACAAAAACTCCTATTATTGGTGCAAAGATCGGTGTTTCAGGTCAGGGCATCGGTGTTTTGACTAACGATATAGGTTACTTTGTGTATACTAAATACCATCAGGTATTGGACGGAAGTAATGTACTGGAAATTTCTGCTCCCGGATATGCAACCATACAGAAAGGAGCTTCAGAAATTAGACAACTTTTCGGAACAGTAAGTACTATTTATTTAGATAAGGCGTCAAAAAAAACAAAGGGAAAAGAGCTCAATAAAATCACCTTGTATTGGGATGTGTCTGCCTCTTCAGGGACTCGTGATTTTGAAACAGAATGGGAAGCTGTGCAAAAATTTATAAGCAATAAAGCCATTGAGAAGGTGCGATTGATTGCCTTTAATACTGCCATTATATCCAATGAAGTCTTCGATGTTAAAGCAAATACGGTAAACGCTTTACGCGAAAAATTAAAAAGTCTCACGTATACAGGTTTATCAAATTACGATTTGATCACCGAAAGATCAGATGATGCGATAATATTAGTTTCAAATGGTATTCCCATATACGGAGAAGCGCAATTTAATAGAGACAAACCTGTCTTTACAGTAGTAACTGCAAGAACGAATGATACGGTATATCTTAATAAGGTATCTCAATATACTAGCGGATCATTTTTAACAACCTTAACAAACGATAAATCTCGGGTTTCGGCAAATACAGCTCGAATTAAGGGAGTGATTAAAACTATTTCTGGTCCGATACAAGGCGCAAGTATTACTATGAAGGGAAGTTTGGAAGAATATTTTTCCAGAGCTGACGGAAGTTTTGAAATTCCCGCTTCTGAAGGAGACATCCTTACATTTAGTTACCTGGGAATGTATTCTAAAGGTATCGTAGTCGAAAGTGACAGTACTCCATTGATTATTGATCTGGAACCAAGAGCTGAAATACTGGATGAAGTTTTACTTAAGGGTAGAGATGCAAATAAAGATGAAAAAATTGTAACAGCCTTTGGAAAAGAATCAAGAGATAAACTAGGGTATGCTACAAATTATTTGAGTGCAGAAAGTATAAAACCCAGCGCGCAATATGTTAGTGATATTTTGAGGGGACAATTTGCTGGGGTAATCATTAATGGATTCGGACCTAATGCAACGCTGCAAATACGTGGTGGCGGGCAAACCTTTGGAGGAACAGGATCTAATGGAGCCCCTTTATGGGTAATTGATAATAATCTATTGACTGATGTTTCCTTATTTGATATCAACACCTTTGTAGACCCTCAGAATATTGCAAGTATTACGATCTTAAAATCCCTTGCCGCAACCGTTCGTTATGGCACTATTGGTATTGATGGAGCGATAATTATCAAGACAAAAACAGGAACGCAGTTGGAGACGGATCTGGTGACATCAACAAAATCGGCATTGATTACTGGGAATAATTATCAAGAGAATCTGCAATTATTAAATGAGAATAGTCATCAGGTACCACCATATATTGCTGAGATCAACAAAATATCGAGTATTAAAGATCGGTATATGCGTTATCAGGAAATGGCTGCAGCTAGTGAACCTTCTGTTGCTTTTTATGTAGATATGGCTTTATATTTCCAAAAGTATGATACCGATATTACAGAAGAAATCTTAAATAAATTAGCAGTATTAGGAGGTGCCAATGTCAAAGTGCTACGGGTTCTGGCATATCTCTATGAAGCAGGAGGTCAAAATAACAAAGCACGTTTGGTATATGAGCGTATTTTAAAATTGGCTCCGGGAGAATCGCAATCTTATAGAGATTTAGCCATGATCTATCAAGAAGTTGGAGCCTATAATAAATCATTGGAATTGTATATCAATATGCTAAGCTCGCAGATTATGGGAGTCAATTTTACGGGGATGGAACGTGTATTGAAAAGCGAACTTAACCGACTGGTATCAAGGCATAAAAGTAAAATTGATTTTAGTCGATTACCCAATGAATTTTTAAGAGTTGGATATGATATTGATTTACGTATGGTTATAGAATGGTCTGATCGTAATGTGCCCTTTGAATTTCAGTTTGTTAACCCTAGGAAAAAATATTACAATTGGATACATACGCTAGATCAAAACAAGGATCGTCTTTATGAAGAACAGGATCAGGGTTTTCAAATAGAAGAGTTTATTGTTGATGATGCTCCATCTGGTGATTGGATTGTTAATATTCAATACTTAGGAGGAGCCGACGAATTTACCATACCTCCATATTTAAAATATACAGTATATCACAATTACGGCACATCACGAGAAACTAAAGAAATCAAGGTTG